>JAFLJQ010000220.1 GCA_022712915.1 Gammaproteobacteria bacterium
GTCGAGGTAAATGCAACTAAAAATGCAATAAATCATCGTAATTAACAGTGATTCACTATCACTGTTTTATTTTTTTTTAATTTGTTCTGATTTATTGGATATTTAGAGGTGCCCTGAACAGCCTTTTAATAAAACACCAAATTCATCACCCCCCAAGCGAGCTATTACGTCACTGTCACGTAGTTGACCTTTCAGGCGAGTAGCTATTTGTTTAAGTAATTCATCACCGGCTATATGACCGCATGTATCATTAATAATTTTAAATTGATCCAGATCCATATAACAAAGAATATGGCTTTTATGTTCCCTGTGAGCATGACCTATGGCTTGTTCCAGGAGAAATTCAAATTCGCGTCGATTAAGTAGTCCTGTTAATTCATCATGGCTGGCTTGATAGCTAAGTTGGCGTGCCATTGTGCGCATTGCCGTAACATCTCTAAAGACGATAATACCGCCATGTATCACCTCATTGGAATCGCTGATAGGTGCGGCTGTATATTCAATTGCATATTTTTTGCCGTCTTTTCTGCGCAATGTTGTATCTTTGCTTGGGCTGATAATTTTGTTTTTGTTTATGGCCTCTTCAAGTGGATTGGGTATAGTGCATAGCTTATCTTCACATTCTATAGTAAAAATATGAGATAGTTTTAAATAAAGAGCTGTTTGTTTGTGCCAGCCGGTAAGGTTTTCGGCAATAATGTTCATATCCTTGATGATGCCATTTTTGTTTGTTGTGATGACGGCGTCACCTATCGATTGCAGTGTCACTTCAGCAAGATTTTTTTTAATATGTAATTTTTTTTCTGATTTTAATGCTCGGTGGGCTACATTTATAGCGATTGACATACTGATCGACAGGGCGAGAATGCCAACTATGAGAATGATAATGTTTGTTTTATGAATGTTTTTTTTATTCTGCAAGGTAATCTTTGTGGCTGATATTTGCTGAAATATGGATAGCTTATGTAATACATCAATAATTATTCTGTTTTTATATGGTAAGGCCGTAGTGATGAGTAACCTATTTGCTTGTTCAATCTGGTCGTCATTTATAAGGTCAATTATTTCCTTTTGAATAGAGACGGTTGTCTGCGTTAATTCTGTTTGTTCATCAAGTAATTTTTGTTCTTCTGCCGCTAGGCTCATATTGACGAGCTGGTTTCTTGCCTGGATAAATTTGGCCTCGTGCATACGATACTGTATAGATATGTCGTCTCGTTCAAAGGCATCGTTAGCACTCAGCATGTGGTAGAGATCGAGGCTTCTTTCTCGTGCGGCTAATATCATTTGTGATATCAGATTTGTTTTTATATTATGTTTTTCTATGATGGATTGGGTATGTTATGGGTGCGGTCAATTTGCTTTAAACCAAATAGGAAGACCAAACCAGACAGACAGAATGATGTTACAAAACCAAAGGAAATTAGATATTTTGTTTTGCTTGCATTATGAGTGATTCGTTGTAAAAGCATAGAATATATAAGGGTAGTCCATGTTTAGATAGTGATTCGTAGGCTGTTTTTTTGGGTAGCCTTATGGGTAAATTTAAACATGGTGTTATTAGCATTCTATGAGTATAGCGGCATACTGCGGCATTGTCTTATTTTTGTTAAGGTAAAATGATGCTTTAAGCAGTGACATATCTTTTTTTAAATATACCGACATGATTTTGAATAAGCCTACTGTGACAGGTCTTTTATTTGTGCAATAGGTAATATAGCGGTATAGCTGTGGCCTTTATATGATTGATATAAAATGAAAATTTATGCGGGCTGACATTTTGCTTTGTTCAGTACACTGAAATTATTCACAAAATGAGTCAATTTGGAGGCAATTTTCAGTACAATAGAGTCTTTAAATGATGCATGATATTCAATTTTTGTACAAATAGGCTCCCATGTCAGGAAATACATTTGGAAAGCTCTTTAGCGTAACCGGTTTTGGTGAAAGTCATGGACCGGCCATTGGTTGTATTGTGGATGGCTGTCCTCCAGGGCTAGATATCACTGAACAGGATCTACAGTGTGATTTGGATCGTCGTAAACCCGGTAAGACCCGGCATACCACTCAACGTCGAGAGGCCGATGAGGTACAGATTTTATCCGGGGTGTTTGAGGGTAAGACGACCGGTACGCCTATCGGGTTGATTATTCACAATACGGATCAGCGTTCAAAAGATTATTCTGAGATCATGGATCGTTTTCGTCCTGGCCATGCTGATTACACCTACCAACAAAAATATGGCATACGGGATTACCGGGGAGGGGGGCGATCCTCTGCCAGGGAAACCGCCATGCGCGTGGCAGCCGGTGCGATTGCCAAGAAGTATCTTAAGCTGCAGCTGGGTATCGAGATCCACGGTTTTATGGCTCAATTGGGCCCGATCAAATATGAACAATTTGACTGGGCTGCGATTGAACAAAACCCGTTCTTTTTTCCTGACGCGAGTAAAGTTAGTGAGTTGGAAGACTATATGGATGCCTTGCGTAAAGAGGGTAATTCAATTGGTGCGCGGATAAATGTTGTTGCGATGGGTGTTCCTCCGGGGTTGGGTGAGCCTATTTTTGATCGACTGGATGCGGATATTGCGCATGCCATGATGAGTATTAATGCCGTTAAGGGTGTGGAGATCGGCGCTGGTTTTGCCTGCATCGAACAAAAGGGGACGGAACACCGTGATGAGATTTCCCCGCAGGGTTTTCATTCTAATTATGCGGGCGGGGTGCTGGGTGGTATCTCTTCGGGGCAGGAGATTGTGGTGAGCATGGCCTTGAAGCCAACCTCCAGTTTACGTCTGGAGGGGCAAAGTATTAATCTACAGGGTGAGTCTGAGCAGGTGGCCACCCAGGGGCGTCATGATCCCTGTGTGGGTATTCGTGCCACCCCGATTGCCGAGGCCATGCTGGCCATTGTGTTAATGGATCACTATCTTCGCCATCGTGCACAGAATATGGATGTAGTGTCACAGACACCCGTTATCCCGTCCGGTGATGGCCACCTTTGAATAGTGGCAGGATAAAGACCCAAACAAACCATGGATGCTGCCCAGCATAAGCTGCCTTACTGGCGTTTGTCCGGTTTCTATTTTTTCTACTATGCCAGTCTGGGGGCGTTGCTTCCTTATTGGGGGCTCTATCTCGATTCCGTTGGTTTTGGTGCGGCGGAGATAGGTAGCCTGATGGCCATTATTATGGCCACTAAGATCGTTTCACCCAATATATGGGCCTGGATTGCAGATCATACCGGTAAACGCATGGCGATTGTGCGTTTTGGTTCACTGGCAGCGGCCATTTGCTTCATCGGAATTTTTTTTACTGTTCAATTCTGGTGGCTGGCATTTGTGATGTTGTTATTCAGCTTTTTCTGGAATGCAGCTTTGCCTCAGTTCGAAGCCACAACCTTTAATCACCTGAAAACAGAAATACACCGTTACAGCCGTGTTCGTTTATGGGGTTCGATTGGTTTTATTATCGCCGTGTGGGGTCTGGGTGATGTGCTTGATAATATTGGCATGGGCTATTTACCAACAATTTTGCTAATTTTATTTTTTGGTATATGGGTGATGAGCTTATTAGTTCCGGAGGATGCAGTTGAACACCTGCCAATGGATCATGCACCCTTGCGCAAGATCCTTAGCCATCCTGCTGTGCTGGGTCTTCTTGTTAGTTGTTTTCTGATGCAAGCCAGTCATGGTCCGTATTACACTTTTTACTCCATCTATATGAAAGAGCAGGGTTATAGCCTGGGGGTTATTGGCACGATGTGGGCTGTGGGTGTCATTGCCGAGGTACTGGTATTTTGGGGTATGCATCGTCTGGTGCCGGTCTTTGGCTTGAAGCCACTATTGATTATAAGTTTGTTATTGGCCAGTTTGCGTTGGCTTTTGATAGGTTTATTCCCTGCCAATGGTGCCATTATGTTTTTTGCTCAGTGCTTGCATGCTGCAAGTTTTGGTATTTACCATGCTGCCGCAATTCAACTGATCCATACTTATTTTAAGGGGCGACATCAGGGAAAAGGCCAAGCCTTGTATAGTAGTCTAAGCTTTGGTGCTGGGGGTGCTGCCGGGAGTTTTTTGAGTGGGTATGCTTGGCAATCCATGGGGGGCAATGTCACGTTTATGGTTGCGGCCCTATCTAGTTTACTGGCTGTTTTTATTGTATGGCGATATGTTGAGGACAAACCTTTAAGTCCTTTAAATACTGGAAGATAATAAACGGGATTAGAGGCTGACCTGAATTGTATTCAGTCGGTGGTTTTTTGTCCGATAAACTATGCAGTTTAGGGGGCATTTTTTTAAAATTAGCAAGGAATTTGGCTTGTGGCAACAATTACAAAGTGTGACGTCGCTATTATCGGTGGTGGAATATCAGGTACAGCCTTGCTATATCTGTTGGCAAAATATACTGATTTGTCTAATATTTGCCTGGTGGAAAAATGTCAGGATATTGCTGTCCTGAACTCCCACGGCAGAAACAACAGTCAAACTTTGCACTGTGGTGACATCGAAACCAATTACAGCTTGGATAAGGCCCTGGAAGTTAAGGCCACTGCCGATATGGTGGTTAAATATCTTAGTAAGCTACCTGAACAAAGGCAGATCCTGCACAAGTATTCCAAAATGGTGCTCGGTGTAGGTGAAAAAGAATGCGAATTGCTAAGAAAACGTTATCTAGAATTCAAACCTCATTTTGAAACCCTAAGCTTATTTGAAGTAAATGATATTGCCCGGCTTGAACCTGCTGTAATGCAAGGCCGAACCGAACCTGTAGTGGGCATGGGGGTGGAGAATGAATATGCCGCTGTTGATTTTCAGTCCCTGGCAAAATCCTTTGTTGAGCAGGCTAGCCTGCAAGACCAGAAACAGATTGATATCAAACTCAATACAAAGGTAAAACGGATCGAAAAAAATGGCGAGCAGTACCGTGTTTTTACCAATAAGGGTCTGATTGAAGCCCGTTTTGTCGTCGTATCTGCTGGGGGACATAGTCTTTTGTTTGCACAGAAGATGGGATATGGCATGAACTATTCCTGTCTGCCGGTTGCAGGTAGTTTTTATTTCACACCTCAGGTGTTAAACGGTAAGGTTTATACCATCCAGAATGATGTGCTGCCTTTTGCGGCGATCCATGGTGATCCTGATCTGTTGGTGGAGGGAAAAACCCGTTTTGGGCCTACTGCTATCATTTTGCCGATGTTGGAACGTTACAATCTCAAAACAGTGCCTGAGTTTTTCAGGGTCTTACACCTGGATATAAAAGTCATGAGGGTGTTGTGGGATTTGTTCAAGGTGGCGGATGTACGTAATTATATGTTTAAAAATATGTTGTTTGAGGTGCCTTTTATTCGGCGACGATTATTCCTGCGGGATGCGAGAAAGATTATTCCACAAATGAAACTAAATGATCTCATTTTTGCCCATAAGGTGGGGGGAATACGGCCTGTGATGATTGATAAGGATCATTGCAAGTTGCATTTGGGAGAGGCCCGAATTAATCCAGGTAATGGTATACTTTTTAATATGACACCTTCACCGGGCGCAACCAGTTGTCTGGGTAATGCCCAAAAGGATTTATTAAGTATTGTTGATTATTTGCAGTGTAGTTTTGATCAGCGGCAACTGAATTCAGATTTGGGTTCTTGAATTAAAAAAGGGCGCAAACAGTGCCCTTTTTTATTCTGACTAATTTTAAACTTTTTAATTGATTTTAATTTTAGCCTTACTGCGTAGTTTTTTAACGTATTCTTGCACACGTTGATTGTTTAATGAGTCGGCAATCTGTTTTTTCACATCATCATATTTAGGAGACTCCATCTTGCGGCTATCTTCCAGTTTAATGACGTGCCAGCCAAACTGAGTCTTGACAGGTGTTTTGCTATGGTTACCTTTTTTCATTTCGGCAACGGCGCGGGCAAAGGGGGGTACCATTCTGCCGGGAGCGAACCAGCCTAAGTCACCACCGCTTTTGGCGGAAGGGCCGGTAGATTTTTCCTTGGCCAACTCAACAAAATCCGTCCCGGTATCCAGTTTGGCAATAACGGTTTTGGCTTCGTCTTCTGTTTTTAGCAGAATATGACGGGCTTTAAATTCTTGGTTGTTAGCGCCGGCAACTTTTTCTTTATAGACTTTCTTAATCTCTGTTTCTTTAATGGGATCCTTGCCTAAGGTCTTTTGAATCAAGGCCTGAATCATTAATTGAACACGTTGTTGTTCAAGTACAAAAGCGATCTTGGCATCTTTGTCAATTTTTGTTTTTTTCGCTTCTTGATACAACAGCTCCTGACTAATCAGGTCATTGATAATGACCTGTTTCTTACCGTCGACCTTAAATTCCGGGTTCTTGGCCTTGATGGTTTCGATAACCTTATCATATTGTTTTTGGGTGATTTTTTTGCCATTTACTGTGGCAACAGTGCCATCTGCAACGGCGGTGAGACTAAAACTACCCAAGAAAAGAAACAAAAGATAGCATGTGAATTTATTTGTATTTCTCATAGTTAATCCTTGATATTTATTTAATGTTTAATGTTTTTTTCAGGGCAAAACCTTCTTGAATGGTTTTACTGTGACTGATTGGTATACGCCTGCCTCGTTGTAGGGGTCGGCTTTAGCCCATATTTTGGCCTCTTCAAGTGATTCAAATTCGGCGATGATAATGGAGCCACTGAAGCCCGCTGGGCCAGGATCATCATTATCAATAGATGGGCAGGGCCCTGCAAGTAGTAAACGTCCAGAATTTTGTAATTTGTGTAGTCGTTCCAGGTGGGATGGGCGGGCCAATAGCCGCTTTTTCAGGCTATCAACAGTATCCTCGCTGATGATGACATAATACATGTTGAGACTTACTTTTTAGGTTTGGTTGTCGTTATCTGTGGCCGCAGGCTCTTTGACATGCTTTGCCATGAAAATGGCCTGAAGGATGACGAAGACAAAGGTGAGACCGAGCATACCGAAGGTTTTGAAATCGACCCAGTCATCGAGTGAATAGTTAAAGGCCACGTATAGATTAATGATGCCCATCAATATAAAAAAGGTCACCCAAGCATAGTTCAGCTGTGACCAAACAGGTTCGGGCAGGCTGATACTTTTGTCCATCATGCGTTTGAGGAAAGACTTTTTGCCTATAAATTCACTGCCCAGAAAGGCAATAGCAAACAGCCAGTTCACGGCAGTGGGTTTCCACTTGATAAAGTCGGCGTTACGAAAATAGATTGTTGCACCACCCAGTACGACTACCATCACGAGGGTGATTAAATGCATATTTTCAAAGCGCCGATGTTTCAGCCAGAAAAAGCTGATCTGTACTGCGCTGGCAGCAATCATGACCTTGGTGGCGGCTATGATTCCGTCCATTTGTTCGTCATAGAAATTGAATACAACGAAAAATAAAATAATGGGGAAAAAATCAAATAAGAACTTCATAGTGGTTTATTGCACATTTATTCATGGAAAAATCAGACCCGAGTATAATCAGCTTTGTTGGTCGCGTCGAATCTTGTGTGTAGATATGAAAATGCCAGTTTCTTGCCTATTTTGCCTAATTTGATTAGTCCCGGCTGCTAGCATCCGCTAGACTACGCGCCGCTATGAGCAAAATCTATGATTTACATTGTCATTCTACTGCGTCAGATGGAGACCTGAGCCCGACTGAATTGGTGCAGCGTGCTCACGATAAGCAGGTCGATGTCCTGGCCCTGACGGATCATGATGTGACCGATGGTTTGGCCGAGGCGGCCAATATGGCCGCGACACTGGGCATGGGTTTCGTTCCCGGGATTGAGATTTCAGTAAGCTGGCAGAAACAAACCATCCACATTATTGGTTTGCATATTGATATTGAATCAGAGGAATTACAGACGGGACTGGCAAAGCTACGCGAGTTTCGCAACTGGCGGGCTGAGGAGATCGGCCGTCGATTAGAGAAAAAGGGTATTGGTGGAGCCTATGAAGGGGCAATGCGGTTGACCCGGGGTGCTATCATCAGCCGCACCCATTTTGCACAATTTCTGGTGGCTAATGGCTATGCCAAAGATATGCGTGAACTGTTCAAACGTTATTTAATTAAAAATAAGCCGGGTTATGTGCCGGGGGAATGGGCCAGCCTGGAAGAAGCGGTCACCTGGATAACTAATTCGGGTGGTCAGGCGGTGATCGCCCATCCAGCCCGGTATAAAGTGACCGCCACACGTTTGCGACGCCTGATTAGAAATTTCAAGGATGTTGGTGGGGTTGGTTTTGAGGTTGTGTCCGGCACCCATTCTAATGATGAAATTAAATACATGGGCCGTTTGGCCAATCAGTTTGAGCTCTTGTCCTCTTGCGGTTCTGATTTTCATAGTCCAAACAATGTCTATCTTGAGCTTGGCCGGCTGTCAGCATTGCCTGAGGCCTGTACGCCAGTCTGGTCCGATGCTTGTTGGCATGGCCTGGGTGATATTGTATGAGTCAGTTTTTTCAGATTCATCCTGACAATCCCCAACGTCGTCTGATTACGAATGCTGTGCAGTTGATTCGCAAGGGGGCTGTGGTGGCCTACCCTACGGATTCGGCCTATGCTCTGGGTTGCCAGCTTGAGGACAAAAAGGCACTTGACCGAATCAGGCGAATTCGTCAGGTCGACAGCAAACATAACTTCACTTTGATGTGCCGGGATTTATCCGAGATTTCAATCTATGCCAAGGTGGACAATGCCAGTTATCGGCTGCTTAATCACTGTACACCTGGCCCTTATACCTTCATCCTGATGGGAACCCGGGAGGTACCTCGGCGCTTGTTGCACCCCAAGCGGCGCACCATTGGCCTGCGCATCCCGGACAATAAGGTGATCCTGGCCATATTGGAAGAGTTGGGTGAACCTCTTATGACCTCAAGCTTGATCCTGCCTGATGAGATCATGCCCATGACCGATGCAGGGGACATTCGGCAAAAGCTTGAGCGTCAGGTGGATCTGATTATTGATGGTGGTCATTGCGGCATCGACCCTACCACGGTGGTGGATATGACGGGGGATAGCCCTGTGATGCTCCGGGCTGGCCGGGGTGATATCAGTCTGTTTGAAATGGGCTAGGCATATAGTCTCTCGAATATGGCCTGTGCTACGGTTATAATATTCAGCTGCCTGTTACTACCTGCAATATGAGGGGTTATAGGCTGGCATTTGAAATGATAATAGTAGGTAGGTTTTGTACAGCCTATCGTATTGACGCTAACTTGAGTTAATTCCTTGGAGAGTTTTTTGACATCTTTACCCAATCAGCCGACCCGAGTGTTGTCCGGCATGCGTCCAACAGGTGCCTTGCATTTGGGACATTACCACGGCGTACTGAAAAACTGGCTTAAGCTCCAGCATGAATATGAGTGTTTCTTCTTTGTAGCTGACTGGCATGCCCTGACCACCCATTATGATGATCCTGCTATTATCGAGGCCAGTGTCTGGGATATGGTCATCGACTGGTTATCCGTGGGTATTAACCCAGGTTCTGCTAGTTTATTTATTCAGTCAAGGATACCGGAACATGCTGAACTGCATTTATTGCTGTCCATGATTACGCCACTTGGCTGGCTGGAACGCGTGCCAAGTTACAAAGACCAGCAGGAAAAGCTTAAGGAGAAAGACCTCGCAACCTATGGTTTTCTGGGTTATCCATTATTACAGAGTGCCGATATTTTGATTTATCGCGCCAGTCAGGTACCGGTAGGTGAGGATCAGGTTGCCCACGTGGAACTGACCCGTGAGGTTGCCCGCCGTTTTAATCACCTTTACGGTCGTGAAATCGGTTTTGAGGAGAAGGTTGCCGAGGCCATCAAAAAGATGGGTAAGAAAAACGCCAAGCTGTATACCGAGTTGCGACGCAAATACCAGGAGCAGGGGGATGATGAGGCGATTTCCACAGCTCGAGCCTTGCTGGAAGATCAGCAAAATATCACGCTGGGAGATAAAGAGCGCCTGTTTGGTTATCTCGAAGGTGGTGGTCGGATCATCTTGCCGGAGCCCAATGCCTTATTGACCCCGGCCTCCAAAATGCCTGGTCTGGATGGTCAGAAAATGTCTAAATCCTACAACAATACGATTTCTTTGCGCGAAGATCCCGCCAAGATAGAGCAAAAGTTACGCAAGATGCCGACCGATCCCGCCAGAGTTCGGCGTAATGACCCAGGTGAGCCGGAAAAGTGCCCTGTCTGGAGTTTGCATCAGGTATACTCCGACGACGAGACCAAATCCTGGGTACAACAGGGTTGTCGAAGTGCAGATATTGGCTGTCTGGATTGCAAGGGACCCATCATCGAGGCCATATTGGCTGAGCTTGCACCGATTCAGGAGCGGGCTATGGAGTATGAGAGTGATCGCAGTCTGGTACGAAATATTATTAGTGAAGGCTGTGAGCAGGCGCGTGATGTGGCCCGCCAGACCCTGACCGAGGTTCGTCAGGCCATGGGTCTGGATTATCGGCAGAGTTAGCAGAGAAATATGAGCGAAGAATTACAACAAAATCCTAATCCACAGCAAGAGGAAATGCCCTTTGCCATAGTGCAGGGTCTGGCCATGACCAGCTTGCCCAAGGATCTGTATATTCCCCCTGATGCGCTGGAGATTTTTCTGGCTGAGTCGTTTGAAGGACCGCTGGATTTATTGCTTTACCTCATCAAGAAACAAAACCTAGATATCCTCGATATCCCCCTTGCCGAGATCACCCGGCAGTATATGGTTTATGTCGATCTCATGACGGAATTGCGCCTGGAGCTGGCGGCCGAGTATCTGGTGATGGCGGCCATGTTGGCCGAGATCAAATCCCGTATGTTGCTGCCAAGACCGGAAGAAGGTCTTGAGGATGAACATGATCCACGTGCTGAACTGGTACGTCGCCTGCAGGAGTATGAGCGTTATAAACAGGCGGCTGAAGATGTCGATGATTTACCTCGCGTCAATCGTAATGTCTTCCCGATAGAAATGACTATTCCTGATTTGAAGGTCGTCAAGCTTCCACCCCAGGTTGATATGAAAGACCTCATAAAAGCCTTGGGCGATATTATGAAACGGGCAGATAATTATGCGCATCATCGTATTCAATCCGAACCCCTGTCGGTACGCGAGCGCATGTCGGTGGTATTAGGTGTTCTCAAGTCAGAAAGTTTTACTGAATTCACCAGTTTGTTCACTATTGAAGAAGGTCGAGGTGGCGTTGTGGTCACACTGTTGGCTATTCTTGAATTGTTAAAACAATCCCTGGTTGAAATAGTTCAGACCGAAACATTTGGCCTCATCCATGTTAAGGCGGCGGGTCAAAGTGCAAGTAACGATAATTCACAATGATGTTGGAAAGGTAGCATGGAAAAAGAACAAATAAAAACGATCCTCGAAGCTGTATTGATGGCGTCATCATCGCCGTTAAGTGTGGATGCCCTGTTAAATATATTTAGTGAAGAGCAACGTCCAGAACGTGACGAACTCCAGGCCGTCCTGGAGGACATGCTCAGTGATGGTGATGCGCATAGTTATGAATTGAAAATAGTTAGCAGTGGTTATCGTTTTCAGGTGAAAAAAGATTTTGCCGATTATGTTTCACGCCTAAGAGATGATAAACCTGCCCGTTATTCCCGTGCCTTGCTGGAGACCATGGTACTGATTGCCTATCGTCAGCCGATTACCCGCGGTGAAATTGAGGCTGTGCGTGGCGTGAGTGTTAGCAGTCAAATTATTAAAACGCTAGATGAACGAAACTGGATCAAGGTAGTCGGTCACCGTGATGTACCGGGCAAACCTGCATTGTATGCTACCACCAAGGACTTTCTGGACTATTTTAATCTCGCAACACTGGATGATTTGCCCAGTCTGCAAGACATTCGAGATATTGACGCAATCAATGCTGAATTGGATCTGCGTATACCAGAAGATGATGCGGTGAAGAGTCCTCAAGTTGAGACAGACATGGTCTCGGCTGAGGAACAAACTACGGATGACCGTGAAATTGTCATCGCCCTTGAAACGACCAATAATTCTGAATATACCACTGATGATGACATTTCCTCACCGGAAGACAGTGCCGGTGATCAGGATGAAGCATTGGCTACGGATGACGGTGAAACAGTAATCTCGCGTGAAGTGGCTGATGCACCAGATGATGCCACTTCCTCGCTGGAAGATAATGCCGGTGATCAGGATGAAGCATTGACTACATATGACAGTGAAACGGTGACCTCTCTTGAAACAGCCGATGATTCTGAAGATGATACAGATGCAGGTGAGGTATCTTCATTAGATGACCATACAGAGACTAAGAATGGTCAACTGGATGCGGCTTCTGCCAGCGCGGAGCGCTAAATAGATCTCAATGAGCGAAGAAATAACAAAGGACTATAAACTGCATAAGGTTTTGGCCAATGCCGGTTTGGGCTCGCGACGTGAGGTTGAAAACTGGATCGGGCAGGGTCGCATTACTGTTAATGATAAAACCGCCCACATTGGAATACGTGTTACCGCACAGGATAAGATTGTCATTGATGGCAAGTCCTTTCAATTTCCTGTTTTGGATAATAATTCCACGAATGAATAATTACATGCGACGTCTACCTGCATTGAGTACTCAATAGACCTATATGTCCGAAGATAAATCAACAAATGATAAATTGCAGAAAGTTTTAGCTAATGCCGGTTTTGCCTCACGACGTGAGATTGAAAAATGGATCGAGCAGGGTCGTATTACCGTCAATGATAAAACCGCTAATATTGGTATTCGCGTCAGCGAACAGGATAAGATTGTCATTGACGGCAAGCCCTTTCAATTTCCTGACCAGGCGCAAAAAACTCGTGTCATTGTTTATCACAAACCTGTCGGTGAGATCTGTAGCCGCGATGATCCAGAAGGACGCGATACCATTTTCGCACACTTGCCACCGATGCAACGTGGCCGTTGGGTCACCGTTGGTCGGCTGGATATCAGCACTTCGGGATTGTTGATCCTGACCACCAATGGTGAACTGGCTAACCGTCTGATGCATCCATCCTATGAGATTGAACGTGAATATGCCGTGCGTGTCTTGGGTGAAGTGAATGCTGATAAATTAAAAGAATTGAAGAAAGGCGTGATGCTCGAAGATGGTCTCGCCAAATTTGATAATATTATTGATTCCGGCGGGGATGGGGCCAACCGCTGGTACCATGTAATTCTGCGTGAGGGACGTAACCGCGAGGTGCGTCGCCTCTGGGAAGCCGTAGGTTGTACCGTGAGCCGTCTGAGTCGGGTACGATTTGGGCAAATACATTTATCACGTGATCTGAAACCAGGAAAATGGCAAGACTTGACCCCCAGGGTCATTGAGAACCTGGCCGGACTAGTGGCAATCAATCTAACGTCAGAGCAGATCTATCAGGACATGAGTTACACTCGTAGGACAAATGCCAGGTATGGAAGGAGCAGTAAAAGGAGATATTAATGAAAGGCTCAAATCATTCTGTTTCATGCCTGTTTTTTATGTTCTACCTTATTAGCACTTAAAATTTTTGCCGATTCCGGTTTTTATTACCCTGTGATTACACATCTTAAAGCACAACAAGTCCAGGGATTGTCGATTGGGTAAAATCACGATTGTAATAAATGTAGAATTCTGGCCTTTGTTATGTCCTTAAAAAGAATTTATAACACCCTTTTTAAATGTTATGGCCCGCAGGGTTGGTGGCCGGGAGAGACACCCTTTGAGATCATGGTGGGTGCGGTACTGACACAAAATACGGCCTGGCTTAATGTCGAGCGAGCGATTAATAATCTGCTTGATGCAGATGCCTTGTCGCCTGAAGCTATACTGGAGGCGCAGCCAACACAGTTGGCCAGTTGGCTTAAACCTTCAGGTTATTTCAACGTTAAGGCTAAACGCCTGAAAAATTATTGTCACTGGTATCTACAAAATGATACTTATCAGGGTTTGTCAGTATGGCCTACTGAGGCATTACGCAGTGGCCTGTTGTCCGTTAACGGTGTGGGGCCGGAAACGGCTGACGATATTTTACTTTATGCTTTTGAGCGACCGGTGTTTGTGATCGATGCTTATACCCGACGTCTGTTTAAACGCCTGGGCTTGATTGAGGGTGATGAGCACTATGAAGAACTGCGCCAGTTTTTTGAAAGTGGTCTGAGAAAATCAAATGAACGCATAAAACTGTTTAATGAATATCATGCTCTGATTGTGAGCCATGCTAAGGACTTTTGTAAAACCAGACCAGTTTGTGAGCAGTGTTGTTTGTTTAAGCTGTGTCAGCAGAGCTGTTAAGCAATATTTTTTATGGGGTTTACTGCATTTCGTTAGCCCGTATCGCGCAGTTTGTGTTTGGATCGCAGGGTAAAAGGTTTTAGTTCGGCCGGTAGATCAATTTGCTCACTGAGCAGAACCACTACCTTTTTGATATCGCTGTTGATGATGTTTTTGAGTTGCTCAATAATCTGTCGGTTTTTCAGGGCAGGATGAAAATCTTGCAGGATATAAACCCCAAAATGGCGGGTTATTTCGATATGGTTTAGCAGGTCTTTAGGTTCGATTGTGCGGGGGATTTTGATGTGGGCTGCACCGAAACGGTACATGCCCTGGCCGGGTAGGCAATGATAATAGGCTTTATTGCTAAACAGGCTCAGCTGGCTAATCAATTCTTCAACACGCAGGGGATCCTCTGTCTCAATGGTGACGAGACGATATTTGGTATCAAACATCTTGTCTAGTTGATCCAGGTAGTCCATATCACTTCTTTCCCTTAGGGATTAAGGAATTGTAACGACTGGCCTGTATCAACGTCCAGTATAAAAAGGGGGAGCGGCTGAAAAATTACCTCTTGGCTAGATTTTTAAATACACTCCTCACTAGTAAGGTCTTTGATAATGGTGTTAGCGCAGTGCCATAATCCTCCTATATTGCGGTTTTTGGCTCTGGTTTCCTGTTTTTGTCTGTATTCTTTATATGTATAGAGCTTGCTTGCTCTCACGAAAAAATAACTATTTTTTGATATTCCTCCTTAGGAAAGCCCTTTAGTTTGTTCTTGGTAAATGGGGTGCTGAGGTGGGTTTATCTGTGGTGCAATTGAATTTGGATTCAGCATAGTAGTGGACTTGATTGCGGCCAGCATCCTTGGCTTGGTACAGAGCCGAGTCGGCCTTATTGAACAGGCGTTTGGCATTATCTCTTTTTTTCAGAGAGGCAACACCAAGACTTGCAGTTACGGCAATCTCTTGCCGATCATAGACAAAGGGATAGGTCTCGATAGCAAAGCGCAGGCGCTCGGCAATGTGTTGGGCACCTTCGGTATCCGTGCCAGACAGGATCAGCACAAACTCCTCACCACCGTAGCGGAATAGTATATCGCTACCTCGTACTGTTTCATCGATACAGGTTACCAGAGTTTTGAGTATGTAATCACCGGCGCTATGGCCATAGTTGTCATTGATTGACTTGAACTTGTCCAGGTCGAGTAACACTATGGAGAGGGGAAATTGGTGGCGGTGGGCCAATTCGATCTCACGTTGCAGGGTCTTGTCCAGGGCTGCCCGATTATTAGAGCCGGTAAGTGGATCCACATGGGCGGCCTTGATGGCCTTTTGGTACAAAATGGCGTTGCGTAAAGGATAAATAAGCTGGCACAACAGGGTTTCCATAGTGGTTATTTCATCCTGTGAAAAGGGGGTTTTACGGGAAAAATTAATGACCCCAAGCTGTTCTTCACACAGGCATAAGCGATAAAAACAACGGTGTTTCTGCTGATTTCCGAATTTGAGTGCCATTTTTAGCGGTTCATATTCAAACTGGATTCCATCAAAACGAATCACTTCTTTTGCCGCGGATAGGAAATACTCCAGTACATTAGGGATTTCCAATGAGGTTTGTAACAGACCGGCCAGCTTGAGTGTGCGTTGCAACTCAATCGCATTGATATCCTGTGTGGCTTCGTCAGTCCTGACGACAGATTCTGTTTTATTGTTAATTGGTGTTGGCATAAAATCAGTCTTCATCCATTCGCAATAGTAACTCGGAATATGCGAATTCCATGCCAGAGCAGGATAAAATGGGTATTATTGGTTTTTATTATTTTAAATCAATGAGATAAAAGTAGCCTGTGTGACTGTGTCAATATATTGTCAAAATACCGTCACTTGTTCCCGGTTGTAGAGTAAAGAAATGACGGATAATTACTACGGCGTTATATGAGATGGGTTCAAAGGTAAATTGGTATAAACTCATTGTAATCATTTTATATTAGAAAAAAATTTGGAGTCAGGCCATGGCCAGTTACAAGGCAATAATCAAAACCATCCCACCTTTATTTTTATTATATATGGGTAGCATGCTCCATGCCGCTGAGCCGGAAGTGGAACTTAGCACTGGTTTGGTTAACCCCGGTTACCATGAGCAACCGGCCTGGTTTAAACAATCTTTTCTCGATTTTCAGGAAGATATAGAAGAGGCTGCCAGTCAGGAAAAACGGCTCATTCTTTATTTCTATCAGGATGGCTGCCCATACTGCGCCAAACTGTTACGTGATAATTTTGGTCAGAGCCGCATCGCCAAAAAGGCTCAGCAACATTTTGATGTCATTGCACTCAATATGTGGGGTGATAGGGATATCACCTGGGTTGACGGAAGTGGAGCAAGAGAAAAATTGTTTGCCTCCCGAATGAAGGTCATGTTTACTCCCACCATGTTATTTCTGGATGAAAAGGGCAACATTGTCTTGCGTTTGAACGGTTATTATTCACCGGAAAAATTTGAAGCCGTGCTTGATTTTGTCAGTGGTCATCATGAAGAAAAAATGTCCTTTCGTGATTTTTACCAACAACAAAAGCCGATCAAGGCCAGTGGCAAACTACACACACAGCCATTCTTTAAAAAACCACCCTACAACCTGATCGACCTGACGGATCAAAACGACAAACCTTTACTGGTCATGTTTGAACAACAACAGTGTCAGGATTGTGATGAACTGCACTCTGATATCTATACACGTAAAGAAACTCTTGAACAACTGGCTCGCTTCAACATCATCCGACTGGATATGTGGTCAGACACCAAATTGATAACCTTCGATGGCAGCAACATCACCGCGAAAGAATGGGCCAAACAACTTCGTATCCAATATACACCGACGCTGTTGTTCTTTGATCAACGAGGCAAAGAGATCATTCGTACTGAAGCTTATCTTAAGGCGTTTCATATTCAAACGGTGATGGACTATGCGGCATCGGGGGCATATAAAAAACAGGCTAGTTTTCAGCGGTTTATTTCAGAGCGGGCTGCTGAGTTGGAGGAGCAGGGTATTCATGTTGATATTATGAAGTAGGGTTATTCCTCCTCCTTACGGGCTTGTCGTTGCGACGCGGCAATCTCGTGATGAACCTGCTGATTTGAATGTATCTTTTAAGCAGTTGGCCTCAGTGCCAAAACATTTCAGCGATGGATAAAGCCTGACAACGTGCAAGATGGACGCTTAGACGCTAAGCATGAGCCTAAAAACAAACTCACTGAGATTGAGCGCCGACGCATTATTAACGTTGCCAATGAACCCGATTATGCCGATTATGCCGATTATGCCGATTATGCCGATTATGCCGATTATGCCGATTATGCCGATTATGCCGATTATGCCGATT
>JAFLJQ010000245.1 GCA_022712915.1 Gammaproteobacteria bacterium
CGGGACAAAAATACGACAAAAATCATCGACATCACAATAGATTTCCACTAATTTATTCATGCTTGTTCACCTTTCTTCTGATTCATTTTTAGTCAAATGATCTGATCGGTGTTCAGGCTTTTAGTTCCCTTCTTATCCCGAGTTCAGGTTAATTACATCCTGATTTGATTGATGGAAATCAGAATATATCCGTATAGTGATTATCCGTTGGGAGACGTATCGACAGGCTAAGGTATAATCTTTATTGAAGTGCGGTTAAATTTTGAGAAAATTAATAGACAATTTGTAATTATTTTTCCAAGTGTACTTTTGTTTGCAGATGGCAATGGTTTAACGGCAGTTAAGGGGTCAGCTATCCTTGTCGGTGATTTTAATACTGTGATGACCAAGGCGGATAATGTCTCCGGGATGGATAATGTGTTTGTGAATCTTCTTGTTGTTGAGGAAGGTGCCGTTGGTGCTATCCAGATCTGCAATATAGGAAGTATTGAAGTAAGTAAAAATTCGTGCATGATGGGCGCTGACACCCTTGTCAGTGATGTTGATATTGTTGTTTTCTGCCCGTCCAAGACTAATGGTGCCTGGGCCAAGTTTTAGTTCATGTATGTTTTGGTTATAAAGTCGTTGTTTTATTGCGTCCATATCGCCTCTTTTACCTCATATTTTATATGCTTAAATTAAAGTTGACTCGATCTATATTAGTATCGGCTATCCTCATAATTTCATTAATATTTGTTTATGCAAAAGGTTGCTGGTGTCACCAGCACAGCTTTGTGTAGACCTGCCTTATATCGTTGTGTCTAGTAACGTAAATTATTAAGCTCTTTTAAATTAAGGAATTAATGGCCTGGGCATATTTGTCCTCGCGATTAATCTTGATTTTTGTTATATATGCTAATGACAAAAGTAAATAAAGTTATGTAGTAGTTAATTCTAAAAATATATGAATATGAATATGAATTGGTTTGCGTCTAAGTTTTTTATGGCTGTTAAGAACAATAAGATATCAATAATTTTTAAAAGCATTCACAATGCTAATTTAGTTATTCTAAATAATTGCGCATGAAAATCAGGATGAGACTGTATTTTTAAGACGTATACAATTCATAATTAGGGGATGATGGTGCAATGATTAAATCACATTTTTTGGATTTAGACTTCGGTGAACTTGATTTGGAGTATGATTCTACAAGGCGTGCTTTGTGGTTTTACATGAAAGGTGAGCCAGTTCCCTGTTTTACGGTTAGCTTACTTAAGGAGCTGGGTAAGTTATTTAATGGCATCAAAGAAACGAATCAGACAGACAGGCAGGTTGATTATCTGATTGCCGCGTCTGGCATGCAAGGAATATATAATCTGGGGGGAGATCTGAAGTTGTTTCGTCATTGCGTAGAAACTCGTGATCGGGAGACATTACGTGCTTATGCTTATTCCTGCCTGAACCTGGGTTACGACTGCACAACCATGCTGGAGCAGGATATAACAACCATTGCTCTGATTGAAGGTAATGCTCTTGGTGGTGGTTTGGAAGCAGCCTTATCCTGCAATGTTGTGATTGCAGAAAAAAATGTTAGGCTGGGTTTCCCTGAAATTTTATTTAATCTGTTTCCAGGTATGGGGGCTTATACTTACTTGCGTCATCGCATTCATGTTAGTGCAATAGAAAAATTGTTAATCTCGGGCCGTAATTATACGTCCAATGAGTTTTATGAGATGGGCATCGTCGATGTTTTAGCCGATGAAGGTAAAGGGCATGCGGCAGTGGATGATTTTATTGACCATCACAGCAAACAAAGCAATGGCCGAATTGCCATCCACAAGGCAAAACTATTATCACATCCAATTACGCTTGGGGAGTTACGTAGTATCACCAATTTGTGGGTTGATAGCGCCTTGCAGCTGGATGATAAGTCTTTGCGTGTGATGGAGCGATTGTCCAGAGCGCAGGTTCGTCGGACAGAGAAACTAGTTAATGCCAAAAGAACTAGGTGAGTTGATCCTTGTATCGAGTATCAATCATAATTTTTAAGGCGTTTTTTACTAGCATAAATTCTTCAGTTAATTGATCCAGATAATCTTTTGCGGACTGATTGTATTCTTCTAGGCTGAGGTCTTCGGCCTGTTGAGCCAGCCTGTGCAAAGTAGAAGCACCTATGTTGCCTGCGCCACTTTTTAACGCGTGCATTGTCATACAGTATTCATTGTGATTGTGTTGCACGCATGTTTGCAAATCAGTCATATACTTTTCTGTAGTGAAGATAAATGAGTTGGCAAGTTTGGTTATAAAGCCTAAATTATGCCCAAATTCCTCTACTAAGCGATTGTTGAGAGTGTCATTGTCATTAGTTTGATAGTTGGCACCAGTTTCGTTGATTAAACTACTTTGCTCAGGGCCAAGCATAGATACAGATTGCAAAAGTTTATGTGAGCTTATTGGTTTGGTGAGATATAAATCTACCCCCGCATCTTTGCATTGATTGATGGCATCGGTAGTGGCGTTGGCGGTAAGAATTATAAATGGCAATCCCGAATCAGGGTGTGTAAAGCGATATGTCTTGATGGCATGGAGCCCATCCATTACTGGCATGTGCATATCAAGAATACACAGATCGAACTTCTCGGTTTCCAGTAATTCAAGTGCTTCTTCGCCGTTATTGACTACACTCACCTTGTGTCCGGCATGTTCAAGTATTTTGTGGAGTAGTTTTTGATTGGTAATATTGTCTTCGGCAAGCAGAATTTTATAGTGGATTTGTTGTTTATTCAGGGCGTAATTGCCTAGAATTTCAACATTTTCATCTTGTACCCCTAACATAGGTGAACTATGCAGAGCATTAAATAGCAGGGTCTTGTCATCATGTTCATTTAAAACATAATTGAAGCCCGCTTTAAGTAATTGGTTTTTTGTTTCATTTTCTGTGGGTTCACCAAGATAAATTAGATCGAGATCAGCAAACTGGGTTTTGTTTTTGATAATGCGGACAAATTTATCGATATCAATGTCCATTAATGATTTCATCACCAGGATGGCGTGCAGATTTTGGGATTTATCGGCAGAATGGCGAGCAAGTTGAATACCTTCAGAGGCAGATCGGGACACAAATGTTGATACTCCCCAAGTATGGAGTGTTTGTTTGGTTTTTGCTAGCTGAGCATTTTCATCGCTGATAATGAGTACACGTGCCCGTTGCAAACCATCACGATCAGTCAAGTATTGGGGTTGAATATCAAATTTTATTTCAAACCAGAAGGTGGAGCCTTCGCCCGGCATGCTGTTGACTCCGATGTTTCCCCCCATTAACTCAATTACGTCTTTGGCAATTGCCGTACCGAGACCTGCTCCACCATGTTGTCGAAGATTGCTGTTGTCTATTTGGGTGAAGCGTTCAAACAGCGTTTTTAGTTGCTCTTCACCAATACCGGGTCCGGTATCGGCAATGTTAAAACGTATATGACATTTTTGTTGGTTATTAGATATGAGATTGAGCATGATGTCGACGGAACCTTGCTCGGTATATTTGATGGCATTACCTACCAGGTTAATCAACACTTGTTGCAAGCGATCTTCATCACCAATTAATCGATAAGGAATACTCGGTTCAATATGCAGACGTAGTGCGAGGCCTTTTTGTCGTGCATGGTGGCTCAGCATTCGAGTGGATTTGTTAAGTGTATTGTGTAAATCAAAGTTAGCATGGTTGACTTTGAGCTTACCGGCCTCAATGCGAGATATATCAAGAATATTTTCAATCAGGGACAGTAAGGTTTGCACCGAGGTATTGATTGTGTCTGAATATTCTTTTTGTTCAGTATTGAGATGGGTGTCTTTTAACAGATCATTGGAACCGATAATGCCATTCAATGGTGTCCGTAACTCATGGCTCATATTGGCAATAAACTGGCTTTTGGCCTGGTTGGCAATTTTTTCACGTTTTATGGCAGACTCAAGTCGCCCCAGTAAGCGGCTAACGTACATTGGCAGGACAATGAGTCCACTTAGCAGTCCAAAATACATGGTTTTGTGGTCATGCCAGTAAGAAGAGGAAAAATAGACGGTTGTAAAGCCGATAATGCCCAATATGGTGCTGGTGGCAAGATATGTGCGGCCAAAGCGAAAACCAAACCCGAATGTTACCCAGAGATAAAGGGGGTATAAGGCTGCACCGAAAGAATTTCCAATATATACGGCATAAGACAGCCCAGCCATGTCTACGAAATTGGCGAAGACATAGCGCGCTGGATTCTTGCCTGGTGATAAATAGATCCAGAAAAAGATGCCGAGGCCAAGTGCGGTGTAAATGATTATTTGATAGGACACCTTGAAGATGATTAAGGGATTTTCGATATGGCTGGCCAGTGTATACATGAACACGCTGAAGCCGATGACTAGTCGAATCAAGGCCTGTTCGTGTTCATAGCCATGTGAGGCCTGTAGGCGCTTAAGCATTTTGTGGAGGGCAGAAGGTGATTCGAGTTGGTGAGATAGGTATTCCATGTGCCTGAACGTATCTCCGTTGACTGGTTGGTGATGTTGCTGGAGTGTGAGTATTCTACGACTGCTTAATATATCATTTAAATTAATATTGGATGTTCAAATCATAGAAAGCCCTATTCCAATTTGCTAGCCATTGACATAAATATGGGTTAGTAGCGGGTAAACATAACCATATTAATATTAACTGTTTTAGGGTGCTCTATTCTACAATGTTTTAAGCCGTGAATTGGTGAATATATTAAAGTTATGGATAGGATAATCCAGATTATTTTGTAAAAAAAGAGTGGAAATATCCTGTTTTTGCTCTTACCTCTGTTTTAGCGGGTATGCATTTTTTTCATACGAGCAGAATTACCGTAGGTGTTTTAGCAAAAGAACTAAAGGGCACGTCTAAAAATTCAATCAAGCAGATAATGGCAAGTTGATCATGTGTATTATATTCAGGGCGATTTTATAGGCATTCAGCCACAAGTTGGATCTGCACCGATGATGGTGCAGGGCAGAGTTGCGTACTGTCATGCTGATGGTTTGGTGCAATAGTATTGAAACTTATTAGCTCTAGCTGTTGTCCTTATGTCTATCGCCCTACTGACTATGAATCAAACAATAGGATCACGGAGTCAGATTTATCTAGAATATAATATTAATTTGGTTGGCATGAATACCTGTGAAGTAAACCTGATTGATTTTGTGAGGTAATTGAGAATGGGTGATCGGTAAACTAAATCAGCTATTAGTACATTCAATCTGCTTATTTTCCGTAGCGTGACAATTTTTTGTTAAAAACAATTGGTTATGGTTATATTGCAGGGTTTGGTAGATCAATTTTAACAGGGTAATGAATATTTATTGTGAATACTATGTCAATGCGACGAAGTCATGCGCTTTATCTTAAGCGATTTGGTCTGCTGTTCTTCTTGGGGCTCTTTATGGGGCCCTGGGCAGCTGGGCATAGCGGTGAGCGTAGTCTGGAACTTGTCTATTCAGGTAACCTGAATGGTGAGCTTGAACCATGTGGTTGTGCCCAGGAGAGTGACCTGGGTGGGGTTATGCGTCGTGGCACCGTCATTAAACAATTGCGGGAATCGATGCCAGAGCTGGTATTAATTTCAGCTGGGGGTTTGATTACAAGTGAATCGCCACAGGATAAAATCAAGGCCCACTACATCCTGAAGGGTTTTTTCTCGTTAAAGTATGATGCCATTGCCCTTCAGTGGCCTGATCTTGGATATGGACAGACATTTTTGAACAGTTTTGTCCTGCCATGGGTCAGTAGTAACTATTATGATAAACAGTTTCCCCCACATCGAATGATTAAGCGCAAGCACTTTCAATTGGCAGTTTTTACTTGGCTAGATCCGCATCGTGCTCCTGAGCAGGAAAGTTCTGGCAAACAAGCAATAGCGATGCCCGATACGACGGCATTAAAACGGGCCCTCAGTGAAGCGAAAGACGGTCAGGCCATCACAATTCTATCCTCAACGCTGATGTTGCCTGATGCACAAAAACAGTTGCCGCTTGAAAATGTTGATATATTAATACTTCAGGCCCGTGATGAACAAATAGGTAAACCTGAGAAAGTTGGTCATATGTTGGTTTTACGACCAGGTACACGTGGTATGCGCCTGGGCCAACTGACGGTTAAGCTTAAGGACAATAAGTTGCTCGATTATCAACACAAGATCATTGATCTCACTCGAGACATTGCCGATGAGCCTGAATTGGCCAAACAACATCAAGCCTATAATGAAGCCGTAAAGGCAGATTATCTAAAAAGGGTTGTTATTCGAAAACAGCATCGGTCAGGCGTCAGTCCGTTCACAGGAGATGAGGCATGTGAAGTATGTCACCAGCAAGCGTATGGTATTTGGCAAAAGAGCAAGCATGCCCATGCCTATGAGACCCTGGAAAAGGTTGGAAAGGCATATGATCCCGAGTGCATTGGTTGCCATACGGTGGGCTTTGAACAAGAAGGTGGTTTTATTGATCCTATGGTCACCGCGAATCTTAGTAATGTGCAATGTGAAGTCTGTCATGGGGCTGGGCGTAAACATGTTAATTCCAAAGGAAAGGAAAAAACTGCGCATACCGATCTGTCCATGGAAAATATGTGCAAACAATGTCACGTTGGTTCACATAGCCCTGTCTTCAAGTTGAATCAATATTGGCAACATATTAAACATTAAATCACTGTTGTCCTGTTAAATATTTAATCCATTTTAAAGATCTAAACCGCAAAGGTTGCAGTGGGTCGCAAAGTTATTTTGTTTCTGTATTAGAGAAAATTAGAGGCTGTGCGAAATATTCCAGCTCATTTTTTATGAAATATCTAATTTATTTTTCTTTGTGATCTTTGCGGTAAAGTGTGTTTTACGAGCGCTTTTCATGTCTCAACCCCATCAAGCTTTTAAGTCACCGATAGATACATAATTATTGAGACTATTAGCCCGGCAGTGGCGATGCAATTTGCACGGCATACGCTGAATTTTGTTTTACATGCCTCTAAAGATAACTCAGCACGATTTTACAGGCAAATGAGTTGCACATGCCGTCAGTAACCGGGCAGGGATTTCTGACTCCTAGCGCCTTCGATTGAATCGATAACAAAATTCATTGATGTATTCCTGTAAATACTTACCTTGCACACCATGAAAAGTCCCCCGTAAAAATCGTTTGAGATGACTAATGACGATATGCACCCAAGGTAGCCACTCATCGACTTTCCCCGTCGGTGTCACCCGTGATATGTGCTCTTGTGTCTTTGCGAGGGAGGTTAGCCCACGAAACGCGTCGGTGTAGACAGACTGTTCGGGCATAATTTTTCGTTTTGAAAACTGATCGACCGTTTCGTGATTGATTCGCTCAACCACTTCTATCGCAATATACCCCGCTCGGTTAACCGGTATAAGCCATCTCGATGGCCCATCGTTTTTTGCAATTTGGTGAGCATTAAGCGTGCGGTGGGCCATGATACGCCTATCAATTTCGTCAACCGCAAGGCTGAAATACCGCCTTTATCGGAGGATACCCAGTAGATCGCCCAGAACCATTTTACGAGTGGCAA
Organism: Gammaproteobacteria bacterium; assembly: GCA_022712915.1. GTDB lineage: Bacteria > Pseudomonadota > Gammaproteobacteria > UBA6429 > Thiohalophilaceae > JAHEDB01. Next base: position 7,560 of record JAFLJQ010000245.1, read on the forward strand.
CTTGGTGGAATGAAAGATGGTTTCTGCCGTCACCGAGTGTGGTTTATGACATCCACTGCATTGGTATAACCCGCGACTGGGAAGAAAATGCGCATGTGTATGGTCACATCAAGGGCACTGAAATCCGTTTGGCCATTTCTCATGACATAAATAGTCTTTGCAGGCTTCTTCGTTATCAAATCGCCTTTGCCATTCGAAAAAACTCATCCCTTCTTTTTTCATCTTCTGCACCTAACTTGTTGTAA
>JAFLJQ010000174.1 GCA_022712915.1 Gammaproteobacteria bacterium
GAGCATCTGTATCGGGGCCGAATCAGTTTCGAACTATTGTGAGGCGATACTTAAGCCAACTAGGCAAACTTAAGAATACGGTTAAAGGTTTTTTCAAAGATCCAAATTTAGCCTATATTTAAGATAGAGATTATCTTAATATTATGTCGCATAATTAACGTACTTATTAGTAGTATCAGTTAAATATTACGTCTGGAGGAAGGGAATAAAATTGCATTTAATAGACAATAGCATGCAATTTGTCGGGCGAGTAAAGCAAGGGATAGAGAACATTGGTGATATTGATTTGCCCGTGATTGTCATGATGTTTATGTCTGAAAGATTGTCAGGTTGTTGACGGCTTGTCATTACAGGTCTATATGTATTCGGTATTTTCTCACGATTTATTTCTTATGTTTATATTTTTGATTTTTACGACCAGTATATTAATTTGGCCGAATTAAATTTCGGTCGAAATTAAGTTCGCATGGTTGAGAGATATAGGATGTAGTCAGATATGGCACGGTTAATTTAATGTGGTTGATTTTGTTTTTATATAATAAAGATGGCTCATGAGTGTTGCTTATTTATAATGAGAATGTTTTGAATGTTATAATGAATCGCAAATCATACTTAATTTTTGTTGGATTAAGTGGGCTGGTCTATCTGCTATTTTTCGCAGAGAGTGGTTTATTTTCCACGCGTTCATGGAGACATGTCTGGAACCTTGGTCATATACCTCTGTTTTTCTTTATAGGCTATTTGGTTTATTACTTTTTTCCTGCTATTCATCGCAGAAATTTGATGGTGCAATTTTTGTTTTTGACCATCATGGCCATTGTGTTGGGTTCTGGTATTGAACTAATACAATCCTATGTTGGGCGGCAGGCGAGTGTGCTGGATGTTGTGCGGGATGTGTTTGGTGCCATGGCTTCAGTACTGGTATTTTCCCCTCAAATTAGGCGCTTCCGTTTTCACCAAAAAATGCTACTTGTCTTTGTTAGTGTCTTGCTCCTGCTATTTCTGTCACGTAATTTATTTACTTCATTGTGGGATGAGTATCATGCATATCGTGATTTTCCTGTGTTGGCTGATTTCGAACGCGCAGCAGAGATTGTCCGTTGGTCAAGCAGTGAAAAAATGATTATATCGGACGAAGTTTCGATGCTAGGGACTAAATCTCTAAAGGTTAATATTACACCACGGACTTATTCTGGCGTTGAATTGAAATATTTTCCATCCGACTGGTCTGGATATGAACAACTAGTATTGAATGTGTTTAGCCCGGAGGAAGAGCCCCTGTTTTTAGTGGTGAGCATTTTTGATAATAAACACCATGCCAACCGGTTTGCATTTACTGATAGATATAACAAACGGTTTCAACTGAAACAGGGTTGGAATGAATTGACGGTTTCACTTACTGACGTTAAGCATGCGCCACGAAAAAGAGAGATGGATACAACAAGAATAAGTGGTTTAAGATTGTTTGTCGTTAGACCCAGAAATAACCAACTTATTTATCTTGATGGACTTTGGCTGGAAAACAGACGGGTCTCTGATTAAGTTTCGGAATGTGCTTCCGTCAGTTTATATTGGTTACTAACAAGAATTTTAGCGTCAGGCTGATTTCTTTTTCTTGATGCTCTGCCGTACTAGCAGGGGCTTCAGGTACTGACCGGTGTACGATACTTTGACTTGACTAACTTCTTCCGGTGTCCCGGCACAAACGATGGTTCCGCCCTTGTTTCCGCCTTCTGGCCCCATATCAATGATCCAGTCTGCTGTCTTGATCACATCGAGGTTATGTTCAATAACGATGATGGTATTGCCGTGATCACGCAGGCGGTGTAATACCGCGAGTAGTTGTTCGATATCGTGAAAGTGTAAACCTGTTGTGGGTTCATCAAGGATATACAGGGTATTGCCCGTATCCCGTTTAGAGAGTTCTCGTGATAATTTGACTCGCTGTGCCTCGCCGCCTGACAGGGTGGTGGCATTCTGACCCAGCTTGATATAGGTCAGACCAACATCCATCAGGGTCTGCAATTTGCGCTTCACAACCGGGATAGCGTTGAAGAATTCAAGTGCATCTTCCACGGTCATATCCAGTACCTGGTAAATGTTTTTGCCTTTGAATTGGATCTCCAGAGTTTCACGATTATAGCGTTTGCTCTTGCAGACATCACAGGGAACATAGATATCGGCCAGGAAGTGCATTTCGACTTTAATGACACCATCTCCCTGACATGCCTCACAGCGCCCGCCCTTGATGTTAAAGCTGAAGCGACCCGGTGTATAGCCGCGGGAACGAGCCTCCTGAGTACCGGCAAAGATTTCACGAATGGGGGTGAACAGGCCGGTATATGTAGCTGGATTAGAACGGGGTGTACGGCCAATCGGACTCTGATCGATATCAACTACCTTATCGAACTGTTCCAGTCCCAGCACGGCCTTGCACGGAGCAGGATCTTGTGAGGCCTTATTCACTGTATTCGCGGCATGGCGATATAGCGTGTCATTGATCAATGTTGATTTTCCAGAACCAGATACGCCGGTAATGGCCGTCATAACGCCAACGGGAATATCGACATCGACGTGTTGAAGATTGTTGCCCGTGGCCTGTTTGATGTTGATTAAACGTGTTGGATCAGGCGGCGTTCTTTGCTGCGGGACACGAATTGATTTTTTGCCTGAGAGATATTGGCCCGTTAAAGAGGCCGGGTTATTCATTACCTGTTTTGGTGTACCCTGTGCGACAATTTTGCCGCCGTGTACACCGGCACCGGGGCCGATATCAATCACGTAATCGGCACTCAGGATCGCTTCTTCATCATGTTCGACGACAATGACGGTATTGCCCAGATCTCGTAAATAGTTAAGGGTTTTTAAAAGGCGGGTGTTGTCTCGTTGATGCAGCCCGATAGAGGGTTCATCGAGGATATACATGACACCCACCAGTCCTGCACCGATCTGACTGGCGAGGCGAATACGTTGTGCTTCACCACCTGAGAGGGTGTCGGCGCTTCGATCCAGGCTCAGGTAGTCGAGACCAACATTGACCAGAAAGTCGAGGCGTTGGCCAATTTCTTTTACCACTCTGGAGGCGATCTCACCACGTCGGCCGGGCAGGCTGAGGTTTTTGAAAAATGCCTGGGCCATCTCGACTGGCATGGAAGTAATCTCGGACAGGGTTTTATCCAGAACATAGACATGACGGGCGCTACGGTTCAGGCGGGCACCGAGACAATCAGGACAGGTCTGGCGGCTCATATATCTGGATAGCTCTTCACGTACCGCACTGGATTCGGTATCCCGGTAGCGACGTTGCATTGTGGAAATGACACCTTCGAAGGGCTGTACTTTGGTATATTTGCTGCCTTGATCGTTGTGATAGATAAACTTGATTTCATCCTCATTACTGCCATACAGCACAATGTGTTGGATTTTTTTTGGCAGTTTGCAAAAAGGTTTGTCTATGTTAAAGCCATAATGCTTTGATAGAGAGGTCAGCATCTGGAAGTAATATGTGGATCGTCGATCCCAACCCCGGATGGCACCACTGGCCAGTCCGGTTTCTGGTTGTGCTACTACACGGCTTGGGTCAAAGAACTGGTGTACTCCTAGACCATCACAGGTAGGACAGGCGCCGGCTGGGTTATTGAAAGAAAATAACCGTGGTTCCAATTCACTTAGTGAGTAACCACACATCGGACAGGCGAAGCGGGCTGAGAATACAATGTCTTTTTGCCCACCGTCCATGTAAGCAACACGAGCCATGCCATCGGCCAGGTTGATGGCGGTTTCAAAGGAATCGGCTAGCCGCTGCTGTAAGTCATCACGTACCTTGAAACGGTCTATGACGACCTCAATGGTGTGTTTTTTGCGCAGATCTAGCTTGGGAGCGGAGTCGAGTTCGATGACCTCACCATCAATGCGGGCCCGCACAAAACCTTCGCCACGTAATTTGTTGAGTAGTTGCTCATGTTCTCCTTTACGGGCTTCCACCACAGGGGCCAATAACATTAGTTTGCTGCCTTCAGGCAAGGCCAATATCTGATCTACCATCTGGCTGATGGTTTGGGCCTCAAGGGTAATGTTATGGTCCGGGCAACGAGGATCTCCGGTGCGAGCGAATAATAAACGAAGGTAATCGTATATCTCAGTAATCGTGCCAACGGTGGAACGAGGGTTATGTGAGGTGGATTTTTGTTCAATGGAAATGGCGGGTGACAGGCCTTCAATATGATCGATATCAGGTTTTTCCATCATTGACAGGAACTGCCGTGCATAGGCCGACAGGGACTCAACATAGCGGCGCTGGCCTTCGGCATATATGGTGTCGAAGGCGAGCGAGGACTTACCTGAACCGGATAGACCCGTCACCACGATGAGTTTGTCGCGAGGTAGATCTAAGTCAATATTCTTGAGGTTGTGGGTGCGAGCCCCACGGATGTGTATAGTATCCATTGATGATTTTTTTGTTTAGCAGAACAACCTGCTAATATACGCCGATTGGCACCCTGGAGGCAAAGCCGGGACAGGAAAATATCTCGGTGAAGGGTAAATTAGTTTTTCTTGTATCTATAAAATGAGCGTGGTGGGATTTTTTTGAAAGATTCAATGGATCGAATGACAGTTGGTGAACGGCGAGCGGCTTTTTCGCTGTCTGCGGTGTTTTCTGTGCGTATGTTGGGTTTGTTTATGATCATGCCGACTTTTGCTTTGTATGCGGAGGAACTGAAAGGTTATACGGCTCTATTGGCGGGCCTGGCTATCGGTATTTATGGTCTGACCCAGGCACTGCTGCAGATTCCCATGGGGATGCTATCCGATCGCATTGGTCGCAAACCAGTGATTATTGGCGGTCTGCTGATCTTCGCAATAGGCAGTGTGGTGGCTGCCATGGCCGACTCAATGTATGGTGTGATTATCGGTCGGGCTCTGCAAGGAACCGGGGCTATTGCCAGTGCCATTATGGCCCTGGCAGCGGATTTGACCCGGGAAGATCAACGCATGAAAGTGATGGCCACGATTGGTATGAGTATTGGGGTGTCCTTCGCTTTGGCGCTGATTGTGGGTCCTATATTGCACGGTTGGTTTGGAGTCTCAGGTATTTTCTGGGTGACGGCAGGCCTGGCTTTGCTTGCTATCTTGCTGGTGATATTCAGGGTGCCCAAGCCGGTGTTGAGTCGATTTCATCGGGATACCAATGTCGATCCTGGCCTATTTAAAAAGGCTCTGTCTAATGGGGAGCTCTTGCGCCTCGATTTTGGTGTGCTCATCCTGCACATGATTATGACCGCTACCTTCATGGTCATTCCACTCATTCTCAAGAAACAAATGGGTTTAGCGGCTGAGGATCATTGGCACGTTTATTTGCCGGTATTGATCTTGTCTGTGGTGCTGATATTGCCGCTGGTTATTCAGGCCGAGAAAAAACGAATCATGAAGCCGATCCTGGTGGGGGCAGTCTTTGGCTTAGGGCTAGCTTGTGCCGGGATGTATAGCTGGCATCAGAGTTTGCCTGCTTTGGTGCTGATGTTGGTGTTGTTTTTCACGGCCTTTAATCTGCTTGAGGCTAGCTTGCCTTCATTGGTAAGCAAGATTGCTCCGGCCACCCATAAGGGGACGGCCATGGGAGCCTTTTCTTCTTCCCAGTTTTTTGGGGCTTTTCTGGGAGGACTTATGGGGGGGTGGTTGAGCCAGGAATATGGTCTGGCCAGTGTGTTTATTGGTAATGCGATCCTGGCTGGGGTTTGGCTGGTGCTTGCTTATACCATGAAGGAGCCAAGTTATCTGAGCAGTTATTTGCTTCGGGTGGGTGAAGTTGATACTAAGCGGGCTGAAGATCTGGTTAATCAGCTAAGTGAGGTTACCGGGGTGGAAGAAGCGGTGGTGATTCCGGAGGATGGGGTGGCTTATCTGAAAGTTGATAAAAAGGCCCTGGATCGCGACGCGTTGATGGCATTCTCGTCCCCCTGAGCGGACAAAGCATAGTATGATAGAATCCAGCTTGAACGAGATAACATTGCATATTGTAAGGGGATAATTCATGGCACGGGGCGTAAATAAAGTCATCTTAATTGGTAATCTGGGGCGTGATCCAGAAATTCGGTATATGCCAAACGGTGGGGCGGTAGCCAATTTGGCATTGGCAACTTCCGAGGCCTGGAAAGATAAGAATACAGGTGAGCAGCAGGAAAAAACGGAATGGCACCGGGTTGTTTTGTTCCGTCGTTTGGCCGAGATCGCGGGTGAATACCTGAAGAAGGGCTCTAAAGTGTATATTGAAGGTAAGTTGCAGACTCGCAAATGGCAGGATAATCAGGGGCAGGATCGTTTTACCACTGAGATTGTCGGTAACGAATTGCAAATGCTGGATAGCCGTGGCGCTGGTAGTGGCGGTAATTTTAATGCTGGTCAGTCTTCCCCTGCGCCACAGCAATCACAACCACCGCAACAATCACAGTCTTCACAACAGTCATCCTCCAATAAGGATTATGGTATGCCTGATATGACGCCTGCGGGTGATTTTGATGATGATATTCCGTTCTAGATCGGGTTTAGCTTATACACCAGGAATCCTCGCATTGGCGGGGATTTTTTTTGTCTTATGGTTGATATTTTAGAGGCCTGGTAGGAGATTAAAATTTAACTTGATGCATGGTTTTTTTGGCTTTAAATAGTACCCAGCGATACTCGTGTGTTTCGTTTAATAATTTGATGATTAAAACGGTCTATGGATACGGAGGAGTGATCTTTTATGGTCATGCGCAAGAATGATCTTGAGCAAGATAATGTAAAAAATAATAATAAAGATGATAGTGATGATTTTATGGAGGAATCCGTGGCCGATAAAACGGTAGACGATGTTGATATTAAGCTGCGGTCGAACAATGATTCGACTGTGCGCAAGCGCCTGGAAAAATATCTGGAAAAAAAACGTTTGCGTAAAGAACTGGATGATGATTTATTTGAAGTATAGAATACGTGGATGATTGGCTGCTGAGTTTATAAGCTAGTCGTTATCGTTAATTAAACCGATTAAGGCTCGAGTTGTACCACATGAACTGCAATTATAAATCGGCAGGATGCCATGTTCCCAGTCGCCATCCTGGTTGGCAACATAATTAGTCAGCCCTTAAAAATAGAATAACCAATTGATAACTAACGAATTACTTCAAATAAAGGCTGATCATTTCGACCGCAAATGTTAAGCTTTATAGTTAGTTTCTGGTCGAAATGGCGAAAAAAATGCTGACAAAAA
>JAFLJQ010000089.1 GCA_022712915.1 Gammaproteobacteria bacterium
TTAAGTAATGTTCTTATTCGCATTGGGCTTCTTTTTTTGATAGTGGTCTGGTAACTACCATCATGGATCGAAGTTCAATGTGAATCAATTCTTATTAAATCATCCATTATTTACCCACAGATTTTCCTGAAGAGCCATAAAAATAAACCGCAAAATCTGGAGCGCATCAAGAAGGAGCGCGTGCTTCGGTATCTGATGACCGATCACTATACGGGTGCTTTTTATGTTGAGTACTACCTGGCACCGGGTGAAAGTGCTCATATCCTGTTTGAGTTTTTAATGAACACCTTCGCCAAGCGGGGGCCACAGGATCTTCTTCATGGTATACCAAAAATTCTGATCTGGGATTTAGGCACCGCCAACCAGAGCCATATGATCAAGCACTTGCTGGATCGGCTTGGTGTGAAACACATCCCACATAAGCAAGGTAATTCTCGTGGCAAGGGACAAGTTGAATGCACGCATAATATTGTTGAGTGCAAATTTGAAGGACGGTTGGCATTTATAAAAATCGACAGTCTGGAAGAGTTAAACACAAAAGCACATGAATGGATGCGCGCCTATAACAGAAACAAGAGACATTCCAGACATGGGCAGAGTCGTTATGCTCTTTGGCAAACCATTAAAGAAGACCAGTTGATCATTGCACCATCAAGGGATATCTGTCAGACCGTTTTACAGCAGACCAAGCCCAAGCCGTGCAAGGTGCGGGGTAACCTGATGATCAATTTTGCTGTTAAGGGGTACGGCTCTAATCAATATTCTGTTGAGCAAATATCTGATATCCGCGTGGGTGACTCTGTGCCGGTTTATGTGAACCCCTATCGAGCACCGAACATTGATGTGATTTGGCATGATCAGGAAGGCAATGAAGCTATTTATGAGTGTGAACCTATGGCGGTGGATGCGGCAGGGTTTCCGCTTAATGCACCGGTTATAGGTGAAGCATTCAAGGCAACACGCGATACCGAAACAGACCAGCAACGCAAGGCAATGGATAAGGCGGCCTATGGTGTTGAGACTGTGCAGGAGGTTGATAAGCGCCGCAAAAAACGACAGCCCGCCTATGAAGGTATTGATCCCTTTGCTGACATTGAAACAGAAGCACCATTCCACTACATGCCACGGCGTGGCATGGAGCATCCTATCGAGGCCCCACGATTTGAAGAAAAACCGATTTCAACCATCAAGGCATTGAGGCAAATAAAAGAGACTTTGAGCCTTGAGGGTGAAGCAATGGTAACGCTCAATCAACAGTTCCGTGAGCGTTACCCTGATGGCATTAAACAAGAGGAACTGCAGGCTTACATGGAGGATTTGAGAAATGACATTACAGCTAAAGCAAACGCTGGTTGAGGCCGGGATTCCCGCGCTGACGCTGGCGAATGAATTGGGCTACTCGCAGTCCGCTGTATCCATTGCCCTAAATCATGGGCGTTTACCTGTGCGGCGAGATTTTAGAAATGATGTAGAACAATACCTGAATGAACGGGGCATTATGCCCAAAGGGATCTGGACAGGGGCGGTCACCCCTGTCCAGAAAGGCCAGGTTACCCCGGCCAACCAAACCGACGATGAAATCAATTTGGAGGTAGCGATGCTAACACAAAACGCCTTACGGCACTTTAAGCTTTTCCGTAATCCCTTTCTGGGGATGTGCGGAATGCTGACGATGTTTATATGAATGCGGATAACCGGTATGTGCTGGCGGCCATGCGTGATGCGGCCAGGCACCAGGGAATTTTATCTGTAATCGGTGACTCTGGTGCAGGTAAATCTATCCTGCGCCGGATGTTGATAGAGGATCTTAATAAGGAAGGTGATACCTCAGTCATAGTGCCGTGCATTTTCGATAAAACACGGATTACTGCCGCAGGTTTGTGTGAGGCGATCATTGCCGATATCAGTAGTGAGAACCCAAAGCGTTCACTAGAGGCCAAGGCCCGCCAAGTTGAACGGTTGTTACGGATGGCTACCCAGGGTGGCCAGCGCCATGTATTGCTGATTGAAGAAGCGCATGACTTGACGATTCCAACACTCAAATATCTGAAACGATTTTGGGAAATGGAAGATGGCTTTACCAAGCTGCTAGGTATCGTTCTAATTGGTCAAAATGAATTGAAAGAAAAACTGAATGAACGCCGCCACTATGACCTGAGAGAATTTATCCGCCGCTGTATGGTGGTTGAACTCAGCCCGTTGGGCAAGGATATCAAGCCTTACTTGTCTCATAAGTTTAAGCGCGCTGGCGGTGACCTAACTCGTGTAATGGATAAAAGTGCCATTGATGCCATTTTAAAACGGCTCACGCGTGAAGTGCGTGGTATAGGTAGCGAGTCACTAGCTTATCCACTTGCCGTTCACAACCTTCTGATCCGCGCTATGAATGCGGCGGCTGATTTGGGTGAAACAAAGGTGACGGCTGAAATCGTGAAAGAGGTTTAATGATGGCAGCCCTCAAGAAGACAATCAGCAACAAACAAAAGGCCTGGTTACATACCATCAATAATCAGCATCATATCTCGGACAAAGAGTACCGGGAAATTTTACATGATGCTGCTGGTGTCACCAGTTCCACCAATCTCGATCAGCAAGGCTTTGACAAGGTATTGGATCTGCTTGCTGTCCTGGGTTATGTGGAACTAACTGTTCACAACAAACCGAATTATGGTGAACGACCTGGTTTTGCGACACCGGCACAACTTCGTTACTAACAAGTACACTAATTATGCGACATAATGTATAATCTTGGTCATGAATAATGATGGAAGAAAACTGAGCCGAAAAGCACTTGCCGATATTCGGATAAAAGCGATCCAGCAAGTAGAAGAAGGAGAAAGTCCAGAAG
>JAFLJQ010000125.1 GCA_022712915.1 Gammaproteobacteria bacterium
TCTACCATTAATTTTGCATAGTCCAATTTCTGTTCAGGGCTGAAACTGACTCTCGCTTTTCGTGTCTTCGTCATAAGTACTCCACTAGTTTTTAGGTTTATTAAGCTATAATACCTTCCAACTTTATTAGACCACTATAAAGACTCCCATCTTAAGAAATAGTTAAATTAGGCAAAATCAAATAACACAGTAACTTGATCGGCGTGATAACCATGCCCAACCCCCGAACCCACCCGAGACCTTTATATTCATAAAGATAAATGAGCCCCCATTCCATCTTTCTCGGGTTAAAATTGCACCACAATCCATTCCATTGACTTGAATTATCAAACAAAAAAGCGCATTTTAGGGATACTTATGAAATGAAATAGGCTGATTCCGTCTAAGACGGTAAAATACGGGTTCAGCCAAAGACGCTGTTAGCTGTACATAGGAGAACATTAATGCCTCGATCCATTGAAGAGTTCATCATTTACTCCCTTGTTGGGATTGTCAGTGTGATCATTACGCGCTTGGTATCTAGGCGCTCAGAAAATGTAAAGAATACAATGGATATGTTTCGACATTACCATTCACATGATTTGTTAGGTGCTAGAAATAGAGCCTGGAAATTTCTGAACATAGAATACAAAGAAAATCCTGTTTCTTTCGACCAGCTATTTTCAACGAAATCAACAAATACAGATATTTACGATGACTTAGCAAAGGTTATCTATTTCTGGATGTCATTGTACGTTTTAAAAGTCGAAGGAGGAATCTCAAGGAAGGTTGCAACTAAGTTATTCTCAACGCAGTATACAGATTGGGAAGAAGCTATACGGCCATTGTATGAAAAGACAAAAAGCAGCTCCAAATATACACCCGATTGGTTCATGATTTTTGAGAACGAAAATATGTCATGGTTAAAATTCAGCTAACAAGGCACTCCAGTTGACCACCAAAAGAGGCGCTGCGCTTGCTTTTGGGTCAACTGAGTTTAATCGTTAGTTTTAAGATTTCAAAAAAACATGTGCATAAAAATACCTAACAACAAAATCATATATTTGTCAGAACCTGAGGATGCTCATGAGTACACTAATCGACTTGACCAAGCATATACTAAATACGCAAAAGCATATGATGTTGCAGTAAAGTTATTTCCTGTCTGGAAAACTTGGTTGAAAAAAGTTCTCCCCTATATTGAAGGTAAACGAGTGCTGGAGGCCTCCTTTGGAACAGGTTATTTGTTGCTTCAATATGCCTCTCAGCACGAATCATATGGGATTGATTATAATGCTCGCATGGTCGAAATCGCTAAAAACAATCTTTCCAAGAAAAGTGTATTAAACCGGACACCCATCATAATAAACACCTATAACAATCCTAAAAACAAAGGGTTACATGTTGATTTGTCGTTTTATTACGGTAGGTGTTCAGCTTGTTCCGTGGCATATGCCACAAGCCTCCCATCGCTACAATTTGCCGGTGATTTACGGTGCTATATTCAAAATTGACCTTGATATTCCGTACGTTTTGTCGTACGCTTAATCAAAGAGGCACTTATCATGACTATTCTGAATGCTACAGAAGCTCGTTCTAAACTATATTCCCTAATTGATGAAACAACAGAAACTCATCAACCTATTGTCATTACTGGAAAAAGAGGTAATGCCGTTCTGGTTTCGGAGGAGGATTGGAATTCTATTGTTGAAACACTCCATTTGCTCTCAATTCCGGGAATGAGAGAATCCATCAAAGAAGGAATGAAAGAGGATTTATCAGAAGGTACCAAGGAGCTTGATTGGTGAGCTGGGCGTTAGTGTATACAAAACAAGCACAAAAAGACGCTAAGAAGCTATCCGCATCAGGGTTAAAAAAAAAGGCCCAATTAATTCTAGCGTTAGTAAAGGAAAATCCATATCAAAATCCACCACCCTATGAAAAATTGGTGGGTGATCTATCGGGTGCTTACTCAAGAAGAATTAATATTCAGCATAGGCTTGTATATCAAGTATACGAAGAAGAGCATGTCGTAAAAATTATTCGGCTATGGACACACTACGAATAGAAATTGAACATAAGAAATAAACAAGACATCCATCTCAAGAAATAGTTAAATTAGGCAAAATCAAATAACACAGTAACTTGAGCGGCGTGATAACCATGCCCTCCCTCCGAATCCACCAGAACCCTTTATATTTAAAAAATAAATACCCCCTCATCCCACCTTTCTCTGGTTAAAATTAAACCACAACCCATTCCAATGACTTGAATTAATAAATAAAAAAGCGCATTTTAGAGGTGTTTACGAATTGAAATAGGCTGATTCAGCCTAAGAAGCTAAAATACGGGTTCAGCCCAAGACACTGTTATGTATAAAAATACGGAGCACTATTTGAATGATTAATGGAAGCTGCCTATGCGGGCAAATCACATACTCGATTAATGGCAGTATTGGTGAAATAACGCATTGTCACTGTACAACGTGCCGCAAAGCACATGGTGCTGCTTTTTCATCTGTGGCCGCTGTTAAAATAGATGACTTCAATTTTACATCTGGAGAAGCATTAATAAAATGTTATTCCTCATCACCAGATAAAGTACGCTGCTTCTGCTCAAACTGTGGCTCACATATTTATGCACATAGAGCGGGTCAATCACACTATATTCTACGCCTAGGCACGCTAGATGACGACCCAGGCATTAGGCCAGTAAACCATATATGGGTGAGTCTAAAAGCACCTTGGTATGATCCAGAAACAGATGGTTCATTACCAATGTATCAAGAGTGGGCGGATGATCGATAAGATACCGCCGTCTCTGACCTCAATGCCCCCTCAGCGCCGTGCTCGAACACCTGGACGGCACCTTATCCTCATGTATCCCGTATACACTGCGGTTCTCCGCGCAGCGCTTCCTTGCTCTCACAAAAAAATCACTATTTATAGAAGCACCCTTTAGTAAAAAAATGCACGACCCCATCCTAAAAACGTAGTACAGCAAGTAGGGCAACAACCACGCCAACTTTAGGGAAAGGAAAGGAAAGGAAAGGAAATAATATAATAAAAACAATAACATACAAATAAATACCCACTATACTAAGCCTCAATGTTGAACAAAATGTTCAACTCAGAGGCACCACAAGAACATTTGATTCACCCAGGCATGTGAAAGAAATAGGCTGACAAAGACCATTGACCTAAATAGAATTGAACGAATCGTTCAATTCTATTTAGACCTTTTTTGCCTCTACTTTGGCAACACCTTGTTTTCCTTTATATTTTTAGTAAGCTCGCGACTGGTACACTTTCTGCAATTAAATCTCAAAATAAGGACTCACCAGTACTTATAAGCATGACTCATTCAGGGATCAGACCTATGACCGATAAACAAGATGCGATACAAACACTACAAACATTGCTTAAAAGCGGAACAGAAGTCGATCGCTGTAATACTTGCCGTACTTTAGGCGTCCTTCAGGCAGAAGAAAGTATTGACGATCTAATTGCCTCTTTACGTGATGAGGACGTTGATGTCTGCATCGATGCCATCACCGCGCTAGGCGAAATCAAGCATGAATCAGCCGTATCACCACTGCTTGAGTCATTAAAGAACGATCCCGATGGCGAAATCAGGACATCGATTATCGCGGCACTCGGCAAACTGGGAGACAAAAGATCGATACCAGCCTTGATCGACATATGTGCAAATCGCCCGGAGAACCTGGCGTGGGATGCTGATTGGGATCCCTGGTGGGATATCCAGCTAAAGGCCGTTGAGACACTCGGTCGTCTTAAAGTAGAGGAAGCCATACCTGCTTTGTTAAGCATCCTGTCGGATGAAGACAGTCAGGATATTGAAAGTGAAGTACTCACAGCACTGGCACATATCGGTGATCCCGGTATCAAAGCATTAATGAATATTTACGACAAGGGTAACATTCGTCAGCGCCGACGCGTGATGCTCGCCCTGCGTTTTGCTGACATAGCCGAGGAACTTGCCAGGGGTTTAAAAGATCCCGCAAAAGATGTCCGCATCGCAGCCATTAACGCACTGGAATATCGCAAGGCAAAACATTTTCTGGGAGCCCTAATGCTGCTGTTCAACGACCCTGATGCCGAGGTACGAAATACAGCGGTCAATACCGTATCCAAACTCAGTCAGATTAAAGGCACATCTAATCTGGACACCAAAAAACTTATCTCCTTGCTCAGCGACACGGACTCACGAGTACGTAACACCGCACTCAAAATTCTCATTGCAGCACCCACAACAGAATTAGATGACACACAGCGGCTGGCCGTACATCATTGCCTGCGCGATAACGAACCCTATGTGATCAAAAGCGCCTGCGAACTCTTAGGCGCATTAAAAGATCATTCCGTCATACCTCAACTCATTGACATTGCCTCAAATACTCAGTTTTATTCCGATATACGCACACAGGCCCTATTTGCACTAGGTGCCATTGGAATGATAAACAGCGACATCATAGATTCCATAAAAAAACTGGTGTCCGATAAAAATCAACAGGTAAGGCTTGCCGCATTAAGCACATTAATGAAACTTGATGAGCATTTTGACGCCACTGAAGTCAAGATTATACGCCCCCTTGAAATTGCCATCAGCACCCTCAAAGGAAACATAAACCATGATCAACCACAGCAAGATCATAACAGCGTGGTGCATGTACAATTTCAAGAAAAAACAGAAGCCAACACGGCAGAACTCACTCAAACATCCAACATCAGTCTTGATAACGAGGAGGAGGAACCCTTTTCTGGTGCAACATCAACTATGGCCGCCATTGCCCGAGATAATGTCGAAACAGCATTGCGCATGAATGAAACAAGCAGTGATGATGAATCAAAAACAACGAACAATGTTGCATCATTTCCTGGCAGCGATACAACAGAGGACATGGATGAGTTCACGGATATTGTGGAGCAAAACAAGGCCGCCGGTGATTGGTTATCTGCAAAAAACGCGAAAGAGAAGACATTAAATATTGCCGATGATGTCCGTTACCTGGCCGCCAAAATGCTGGCATACAGCGATGATGCCAATGCCATAAAAGCATTGATTGAAGCACTTAACGATAAAGATGAAATGTTGTGCAAAGAAGCGGCTGGCGCAATTACCCAGATCGCAGAACGTGACCCAACTAACCCAGAGCTTCTTAATGCCTTTGGTGTATTAATAACGCAATTACTGGCAAGTAATCATGAAACACGTTTAGCCTGCGTTAAAGCGCTAGGGGCACTTGGAAACAAGGAGGCAATTACCATGTTACTGTCCTTCCTTGAAGATGACGAACCCGCCATTCGAATCCACAGCATTGAGGCCCTGGTCAAAATCACAGAAAGCCCGCCGCTGGTCTCTGAAAAATACATGGTCTTGAATATAGTCGAACCAGAAGTTGTTCACAAAAGTATTATTTCAATGCTAAATGACCCCGCATCCGGGGTACGTGTTGCAGCCGCAAAAGCCTTAAGTCAATTTTTACAAAATGAAACGGGCATTAAGGATGGTGACATAAAGACGCAAACCGTCACGCACATCATTAATACTGCCTTTAAAGGTGACGGTGGTCAGGCTCGCAGCATGGGTCAAATCCTGAGAATGATTGATCCAATATTAGCCGCTAAGAAGGTATTACCCTTGATCAAAAAATTTAACGACAGCACCGAACGTCGCTTCGCCATTGAACTAATTGAAGAACTGTTCAAACCTGTTAATCTGGACAAAGATAAAAGTTTGAAGGGTAAAGCCGCATAAACACGGTTAGCATACAACACAAAGACAAAAGACCAGGAGAATTCTCACATGAAACTAACATATTCACTCATCACTTTGGCCATCACAGCATGCCTGCCCATCACGGCCAATGCCGCCAAGTACACTACCGTGCAAGTCAAAGAAGGGGGCAGCATTACAGGAAAGGTCAGTTTTAGCGGCAAGGATCCCGCCCCAAAAATTTACAATGTCGCAAAGGACAATAAGGTTTGCGGTGAAGGTGATCGCGAAATTGATTTTGTTAAAGTGAACAAAGGTGCCTTAAACGATGTGGTGGTCTATCTGCATAAAGTAAAATCAGGCAAAGCCTTCAGTCCAGGCACCGGTACCGGCAAGTTAGATCAAAAAACATGTACATTCGACCCCTTTCTACAAGTCATGAACAATAAAGAAACTATAGAAGTGATTAACTCTGACCCAGTCTTGCATAACATTCACACATATGAATTGATCGGACGAGCCAAAAAAACGGTTCTAAATATCAGCCAACCAGAGCAGGGCAGTATAAATAAAACAATCAACCTAAAAAGAGGGGCCGCAATGAAATTAGAATGTGATGCTCACGACTTTATGCATGGATTTGTCTTTGTTGCAAAAAACCCGTACTACGCTGTTGTCAAAGCGAACGGAAGCTTCAAAATTGATGATGTGCCCGCAGGGAAATACACCATTAAAGCCTGGCACGGCACTTTAGGTGAAAAAAAATCAAAAGTTGATGTAGCCGCCAACGGTAAGGCAACCGTTAACTTTGCATTTAAGGGCAGATAAACAATGTCGAGGGACTCAAAGACCGAAAACAAAGAACAAGGACGTTCCCCTCGGTTTACAGCCTTTGACTATCTGGTCTTTACCGGTGGCATCATCAACCTCATTGTTGTATCCGTCATCGTGGGCTACTGGCTAGTCTCTTAATATCTGAACATTTTTAAATCCGGGGAAATTCATGCATGTACAAACCCAGACAACAGAGATTGAGCCGACGCCCTTACCTGCTTATGCCAATGTTTTGATAGCGGTCGATTCATCCAATCACTCAAACAAAGCCCAACTGGAAGCCCTTGAAATTGCCAAACTATGGCAAGCAACGATTACCGCTTCCCATGTATACGCCGCAAAAATGCACGATATGCGCTTTCGCCAAATGGAAGGGGGATTACCTGAGCAGTTTCGTGAAGAACAGGAACTAGAGCGGCAACGTGATGTGCATGATGATCTCATCACACGCGGCCTGTCCATTATTACAGACTCTTATCTGGATCAAGCAGAAAAGGATAGTCACACAGCCCAAATACAGTTCAAGCGCTGCGCCCTGGAAGGTAAAAATTATCGCGCTCTGGTCAATGAAGCCAACAGTGGTGATTATGATCTATTAATCATGGGCGCACTGGGACTGGGAGCCATTGAGGGGAGTCGCCTGGGAACCGTATGTCAGCGAGTAAGCCGCCGCACCGACATTGATACCCTGATAATAAAAGATCCAAAACAGTCTATCACCAGTGGCCCCATCGTTGTAGCCATAGACGGTTCAGAGAAATCCTATGGCGGCCTGTTAACCGCCCTGTCTTTGGCACAACAATGGAACCTTGAAGTAAAAGTCATTTCGGCCTTTGATCCCTATTTTCACTATGTTGCCTTCAATCGCATTGCCGATGTATTGTCAGAAGAAGCCGGTAAAGTCTTCAAGTTCAAAGACCAGGAAAAGTTACACGAAGAGATTATCGATTCCGGCCTGGCAAAAATTTATCAGGGCCACCTCGATGTCGCCACATCCATTGCCGAAGATTATGGCATCAATATTGAAACCACCCTGCTAGATGGCAAACCACACGACGCCATTGAAAAATATGTCAAAGAGCATGACCCGTCGTTACTCATCATCGGTAAACTCGGCATTCATGCCGATGCAGATCTGGATATCGGTGGTAATGCAGAATTGCTTTTGCACAATGTACAGTGTGCCGTTTTATTAAGCCAAAGAGAATTCAAACCCCGTATTGATCTGCTTGCCGATGTGACCACCTCATGGACCATTGAAGCAGAACAACGTATGACTCGAGTGCCTGATTTTGTGCGTAATATGGCCCGTATGGCTATTTTGCGCTACGCACAGGAACATGGCCATACGGTGATAACCGAAAGCATTGTTGATAAAGCCACCGCCCAACTCATGCCAGGCCATACAGGAAATTGTAGAGGCTTATGATTCGGGCAAATTTAAAACCACTAATCAATCAACAAAAGGATTTGAAATACTGGCCTGGACTAAAGCTGCCCAATCAATGCTACAGCAAACACAGGATGAGTCGGTACGTGAAAACCTTCGCCATCGAGCTGAAAAAAAGGCCCGTTCCGAAGGGGCATCCCGTGTCGAGGAACACCATATTGTCGGTTTTGTTAACGCCACACCATCATCATCTCCCCAATCAAAAGCTGCGCATGAATTTTACTGGCAAAGTGCGGCACTGGCCCGTTTGATGCGCGTCCCTGAAGGATTCATGCGTGACGCCTCCAAACAGCGCATTGAGGATTATGCACAACAACACAACATCCATGAAATCACGCTGAGTGTCGCAGGAAAAGGGCTGGCAGAAGCCCGCCAGTCTATGCAATCCACCATAATCAGGGTGAGTCTGATCAAATTACATTTCAGGATTTTCATACCATCATCGGCGGCAACCAACAGGATACGTTTAACATAGAAGGTGCAGGTTCTGTAACAGGCAGCATAAGCGGCGGTGCAGGCGATGTTGATGATAT
>JAFLJQ010000013.1 GCA_022712915.1 Gammaproteobacteria bacterium
TGTCTCCCATGGAATGGGACCAACTTTCATCTGTGAAGCCTTTTGCTAGAAGAGCAACGGATCTGTCATCTTTAAGCAAATCGTTGGTCCAAGACTGGAGGGAATTGTCTCCTTCTTCTGAAAACTTTGCCCATCGGAATAGAACCATGAGCAGTTGCGGGTGCAGAAGTAATTCTTCTTTGTCTACTAGCTCTTTGATTTTTACCAGAGCTATTTGCTGAATGTTTCACGATCAGGGGCAAAACTATGTCAAGTGTTTTTTTGTTTTTCGCTGAATAGTTACATTTTTCTACGCATAATATTTTTCTGGATATTAATTGAGTTGCACTGGAATTTAGTTGAGTCAAAATTCATAATGGATATCGAGATTAACCAAGAAGGAACAAGCATATGACCATTGACTCTGATCAGGATCTTCAAGCATTAAAAATAGTGGGCCGGATTGTTGCCTCGATTTTAAATGAAATGATGCAGCGGGCTGAACCCGGTATGACAACACTTGAACTGGACAGGATCGGTGAGGCACTGTTTGAAAAATATGCGGTACAGTCGGCCCCAAAGATTACTTATAATTTTCCCGGTTACACCTGTATTAGCATCAATGATGAGGTGGCGCACGGCATTCCGGGTGATCGGGTGATCCAGGCGGGGGATATGGTAAATATCGATGTGTCGGCCGAACGTAATGGTTATTTTGCGGATACCGGGGGCTCTTTCATCATCCCCCCTTCAACGAAGTTAAAGGAGGGCCTTTGTTATGCTACCCGTTTGGCTCTGGAATGTGCCGTCAATGAGGCCCGCGCGGGTCAGCCGCTGAATCAGATCGGTAAAGCCATTCAGCAAGTGGCTAAGCAAAAAGGCTTCAGGATTATTAAGAACCTTTGTAGTCATGGCGTTGGCCGTGGTTTGCATGAAGAGCCGAAAGAGATCCCCGGTTATTATGACCGACGTGACAAGCGTATTTTGACTGAGGGCCTAGTGATCACCATAGAACCTTTTTTATCGACAAAAAGCCATTTTGTGACGGAAAAAGAGGATGGCTGGACCCTTGTTGGGGATAAAGACAGCTTGTCGGCGCAATATGAACATTCTATGGTGATTACAAAGGGCAAGCCAATTTTATTAACGGTGGCCTAAACTCAGGACACATAAAATTAAACTGAAGTACGGCATCTGTAATGTCTTATTTGAGGTTTAAATCACGGACGGACAAACAAGGTTTCTTGATGACTAAGGAGATTCAGAATGAGCAAGTTATGGCTCATGGTTTGTTTAATTTTATTTCGACACTATAAGGTGATGTGAAAGCCATTTTTGAGCATTTTGCTGGTAACAAGCATGGTCAGGCAGGCCACTAGTTCGATTTTAATCCGGTCTTCCTGGTCGTTTATTTGCAGGCCAAGCTCATCACAGCGGGCGGCCATTTGGCAGATGGTACGGTTGATACGAAAACGGTATTCACCACCCCAGTATTCCACCGATTTAATGATATCTTTTCTTGCGTGCAATAGAAATACAGAGGCTTTGTTTTTGTCAGACATTTTTTTTGGATGGCCGAATAATTTGTACAGATCACGATCAATAAATTCAGGCCCGTCTGCATTATAGCGTTTGAGCTTGTCAGCATAATATTCCCGAAGGGTGATTTTAATCTTGCTTAAGGGATGTTCGGTTTTGCGGTTTTTTAGTATTGCCGGTTTATTGCGTATCTCATTTATTAGCTTATCGACAAATAACAGTTTTTTTATGGCTGGCCAGTTGGCATACCGTTGCCGCCAGTCAGAATTGGGCCGTAGCCATACTGCAAAGGTCTCGGCCCAATCCTCATGAGGGTGGCTCTGAGCATACCAGTTGGGCAGGTTGAGCACGAAGCGATTGTCATAAGGCCTGGGCCAATAAGTGTCGGGGTATGTTTTGTTGGGGAGACCAAAGATCTTCTGCCAGTCTTTTCGCCTATCTAGTTGATAGGCATTCAACAGAGCGTGGGCCGTTTCATGGCGCAACAGATTCATGCACCATTGCTTGTTGCCTCCCTCCACATCCATGGTCATGGCGCATTCGAGCTGGGTGAGTTTTTTGTGTGCCAGATAAAAAGGGATAGCCACACCGGGGATGCCATCGGGGCAGAACCAGTCATCGGATAGCCAGACGTGAGGTTTAAATCTGAATTTGTGCCAGGCCAGCTCAGTATAAAGCTGCTGGATCCGAAAGGCCAATGGGGCGTGTTTTATCTCCAGTTGCAGATCGCAGATACGGCAGTCCAGTAACTGTCTTTTTGTCAAGTTTTCCAGCTGTAGTGGTGTTGGCATAAATATGGTTACTCCCTGATGGAATAATCGGCCGGATAGGTTGTTAGCTTGATGGGGTGTGGGTACCCGCGGGCATTATTCTTAAATGAAGAGTGGAAAAAATATGCAAACAAATCAAGAAGATTAAATGTATTAATATTATTGGATATGGTCGTAACGCCAGCTTGTAATTGATTGCAAATAATTTTTAACCTGCATTTTTACATCAAGGCTGATGTTATGTTTGGCTTATAATGGATGAGAGCAGACTTAATACCTTTTACTGGCTGGTGGAGAGTAGGTTTGGACCATGGCTAGAACAAAGCCGACTTCAGTTAAGTTTCAATATCTAGCTTTTTAACTGGATAGAGAAACGATAACGATAATTAGTAATAAAAAACCATAAATTACTAATGAAATTCGTTCATCCTTCATTATAACCCCATATAAAAAGTATTTATTATTGCTAACGATGAAACCGATAAAAAGGTGCCATGAGTCATTGTAAGGATTTCAATGGCTTGAGTCTATGGCTATTATTTATAGCCTCGTGGGGAGGAACAGATGAAGAATAAACGGTCGATTTTAACTTTTGGCATTTTTATTATTATTGCCTGCGAGTCGAAGGATTGGCAGTAGTTTCACATCATTTGGCCTATTAAATATTGTGACGGGGTGCGTTGGGTTGTGCAAAACGAAATATAAAGACAAAGTGGTAGCTAATGCCGAATAAGACGGCAATACGAAACAATTCATGTGGGCCAATCACACAGGGTATTAGTTCCGGGGTGCGCATAAACTCCAGAATAGCCCCTCCTGTATAAGCGATAGCACCATAGATCAGGAGTTTGATGTAATGGTAGCCATAACGTCGATATAACAAAATACCTGATACGGCACCAAACCAGCCTAAGCCAAGATAGAGTGACAGACTGATCCATTCGGCAATGTCGTTAAAGAAGAGAGTCTTGAGGATGATGCTGGTGATGGCGATGCTCCAGATTATGAATAACATGCCTCAACGCCACCCACACTTGAATAATATCCCGTGTACCGGAGTAAGGATTCCGGCGATGAGCAGGAAAATGCCGGCATGATCCAGGCGTTGCAGTGCCATGCGACCGGTACTGCCAGGCTCTAGCAAGTGACATACACCGCTCATGGAGAGCAGGAACACAACTGAGACAATAAATATAATCAGTGAGGCTACCCCGCCCAGCGTGGTCACGGCCATAAAGATGCCCAATGGCAGAAAAACACCTGCTGCCAGCAGATGGGAGAGGGCACTAAAGGGTTCACTGAAGCCGGGAATGGCATAAATCGCGTGTAAATCATAGTTATAATCTGGTTTTTTTAATAAACTACCCCGCAGCAAGCTGACGGGGTATTAGTGCCAATCTGCTAGAACAATGCCAATTGATGGTTACTGTGAAGCTTCTGATATTCTCCACCTTGCCCCCTCACATAGTTTCCTATCATCGTTTCATCACCATGTTTCCCAACGCTGCTCGCAAAATATCCATCACTCCAGAATTCTCCGCCCCACAACATTTTCTTTACATGGGGACAACGTTTAAATATCTCGCGCGCAGCCAGACTCTTGATCATCTGTACGATCTTTTTTACGCTGTAAGCTGGAACCGACTGTACCAAAAAATGAACGTGATCTTTGTCTGTCCCAATCTCTAAGAATTTCACTTCATACCGCCGCTCAATGTTTAAACAAATTTTTCGAAGCTCCTCATCTACGCTGTCGTCAAATACTGCTCTTCGATATTTTGCTGGGAAAACAAAATGATACATCAGTACAGTCACATTGTGGCTTTTATGTATATTCGCTCATTCACCCATATTCGCAGCAAGCTGCGGGGAATAGAACCCCAAGAGATTTAAGCTGTGGTTAATAGTGGATGGCTCATTAGGTGATTGCACTTGATTCAAGGTGGGGCGAACATTAATACGCCCCTCTAATATGTTTACCGGGGCAATAAAGTATCCGTAAAGTCTATAGCGATGCAGTCTTTCAAATGCAGTGCAGGTACAACATGTAACATTGTTAACCAATTCGGCGGTTAACTTTCGTTAACGCCCTACATATGGCATATTTATTATCACTGCTGTCCCGTTAAGTATTTAATCCATTTTACAGATCTAAACCGCAAAGGGTGCAAAGGATCGCAACGTTATTTTGTTTTATATTAGAGAAAAGTTAGAGGCTATCCGAAGTATTCATGCCCATTTTTTTTAAATTACCGAATTTATTTTTTCTTTGCGCCTCTTTGCGACCTTTGCGGTAAAATGTGTTTTATAAACAATTTTCATGTCTAATGCTCATGTCAACTTCCTCAAGCCGGTAAGTACTCGGTAGACACATGATTTTTTAGATTATTAACGGGACACTAGGGGCTGTTCATACGTAGGATCTTTAAACTCATTGAAAAATAAGGGAACTTATTGAACCCCATCGGATCAGATCACACAATTCGACAAAAAACCGAGTGATCAGGCGTATCCGATGGAGAAAAAACAAGCTACCAAATTAGCGAGGCAA
>JAFLJQ010000090.1 GCA_022712915.1 Gammaproteobacteria bacterium
TCTACCATTAATTTTGCATAGTCCAATTTCTGTTCAGGGCTGAAACTGACTCTCGCTTTTCGTGTCTTCGTCATAAGTACTCCACTAGTTTTTAGGTTTATTAAGCTATAATACCTTCCAACTTTATTAGACCACTATACCGCCTCAGGCTCTGGCTTAAACCGATCTCAGGTTAAGTAATAAATATACCTGAAAATCTAAATTGTAGAGGGCGCAAAGTTATTTTGTTGTCTATTTGAGGAAAATAAGCGTTTGTCTGGGGTCTTTAACCTTTTTTTGTGTGAAGTGCTAGATTAGTTTCTTCAGTGCCCCTTTTGTAGCCTTTAAGGATGATATTAACCTGAATGAAAGCCAGTAAACGTGTCTGGTAACAAATACGACTCATTTGCATTTACAGGTTAACCATTTTCTAGCATACTTCAAATCGAATAATAAAGTATAAAGTTAAGGTATTCGCCATAAGATACTGGTTGTGAACGATTTTACTAAGATTTTGGCTGTCATGCATATAAAAAACTGCATGTATAAGCTTGTCCGTAAATGTGGAGATCATTCAGGGTTCTTTAATTCAAATATTAGTCATATGAGGAGTAAATATCGATGATCTCAGCAATAGAATCACTCGATCGCCTGCAAAAAGGAAATCGTCGGTTCGCTTCTGGTGTTCAGAGCCGCGATACACTGATGGGCCAAATGCAGCGCGATAAATTGTTGTTAGGCCAGAATCCATCGGCCATTATTTTAGGTTGTTCAGATTCACGTGTACCAGCAGAGATTATTTTTGATCAAGGTTTGGGTGATCTGTTTGTGATCCGTGTGGCTGGAAATATTGTCGCGCCTTCACAAATCGGTAGTGTTGAATTTGCGGCTGGCCGATTTGGAACGCCACTTGTCGTTGTTCTGGGACATTCCATGTGCGGGGCTATTCAGGCCACTTTGGAAGAACTACAGCAACCGACAGAAAATCAATCGAGGAATCAGCGTTCAATCGTGGACCGTGTTCGACCATCCGTAGAAGCGCTATTGGCAACCGAACTCAGACATGAGCCAGATGAACTGGTAAAACAGGCTGTTCGTGCAAACATTCGCGCCTCTGCAAATCAACTGCGACATGGTTCAGAAGTGCTTGAGCAACTAATTGATAAAAATGCGTTTCTGGTTGTCGGTGCAGAATATTCTTTAGAGACAGGCGTAGTGGATTTCTTCGATGGCATGCCGTAGGCCTAAAAGGCAGAATACATTAGGTATTATTTTTACGCATGTTTTGTTAATTAACCTGAGATCGGTTTAAGCACCGGCCATGGGTAAAGCGATATTCTGAAGTTCATCGAAGTCAGCGGGAGAAAAATTTAAAGAAGGCTTATCCTCTTTCAGACAATAAGCAATTAAACCACCCAACAGATTCAGCATAAAGCCATGTAGGCTGCGATGTCTGGAATGCTCAATCTGTGAGATGTTCTTGAGTTGGTCATTGATAGTTTCCATGATAAAGCGTTTCTTTAAAACAGCTTTGTCCCATAGAGAAATGGCCCGAGCCTTCATATTTTTTCGGACGTTGGTGATCAACTCAACCCCCTGTTCAAACAAAGTGCCTGCCAGTGCTTTGCTGATATAGCCTTTATCACCATAAGGCTTGGCAGAAAATTTAACTATAAATTATATCTAATTTACTTTCTGTTTAAGCCAATTACATGCATCCTTAAAATTTAAAAAATAAGCTTCCGTAAAACTAGCTTCTCGATATTGCCTTGCTTGTACAAACACTACTTTAGAAACCCTATTTTTGATTGTAAGCACGACGATAACAATTGAAAATAGAGATTTAGCTTATGTTCATCGTAATTGAAGTACAGGCAACTCACTTGGCTTAATTGAATAATTCAATTTTCATCATGCTGCCAGAACCGATACAATAGTCAGCATTCCCGTAACGGTTAATAGAACCTTGTCGATCAATAAATCCAGCCAAACCCAGTTCAAGCACCGCAAGCCACCTTTGAAACTTCGCTGGTTACGTTTTTCATTTCGAGCCCTAAGTCTGATCTCTATCCAGTGGGCAAGTCGACGTTTATATAAAATATGGTTTACCTCCCCAAAACATCCTGAACCACGACGCGAACAACTCTGGAGGAAGACGGCGAAATTTATAGCCATCCCTCATCAATACGGCCCCATTGCGACGTACAAATGGGGTAATAGTCAGGACAGTATTTTGTTATTACACGGCTGGAGCGGACGCGGCCCACAAATGGGAGCCTTTGTTGAACCTTTGCTGAAGAGGGGTTATCAGGTCATTGCTTTTGATGCTCCAGGCCATGGCCGCACGCCAGGTAAGACCAGCAGTATTTTTCGAATGAGTGATGCACTTGATATTGTTGTAAAAGAAGTGGGACCCATTAAAGCAACTATTGCCCATTCATTTGGGTGCATGTTATTAACCTATGCCTTACGACATACAAATTTTAAAACAGACAAGGCCATTTGTATTAGTTCTCCTACCACACCCATTTTTCTAATCGAACAATTTTGTAATTTTATAGAAATAAATGATGACGTTAAACAGCGCTTCATGCGATACACTGAAGCTAAAGTTGATGATGAGATATGGCATAAATCATCTGCTGATACTAATGTGCGTGACATACCAATACCCGCGTTGATCATTCACGATGAAGACGATTATTACGTACCTTGCCACCTTGGCCAACAACTGGCCGATGCCTGGCCAAATTCACACTTTCATTTAACAACCGGCCTGGGCCACCAACGTATTTTACGAAACAAGGATGTGATTCAAACCGTGACCCAATTTATAGACTGAATGACAACATAAGGGCTCTTCTAAAAATCCAATCAAGCAGATAATGGCAAGACAAAATCATCCAGAATGATTTTGGACATGCCGCAGCATGGCTCCGAAGGGGCTCGCCATAGAAAGGTGGCGAGCACAACGCGCTGCTTCAGTGAATTTTTAGAAGTGCCCATAACACATTATTCAGAAAATCCGAGTTTATCAAAAAGGCTCTTCAGAAAAATCTGTGGGTTGATTCCGGCTCAGGAAGCTTCCCCATCGTATGAAATAGTGCTATTTCCAGCGTTTCATAGTGCCTAAACCCATACGCTTTTCTGGTGACTAAATTTACTTTACGATTCAAACCCTCAACCGTCCCGGAAGAATACCGTTTTTTTGCT
>JAFLJQ010000257.1 GCA_022712915.1 Gammaproteobacteria bacterium
ACTATTGTGAGGCGATACTTAAGCCAACTAGGCAAACTTAAGAATACGGTTAAAGGTTTTTTCAAAGATCCAAATTTAGCCTATATTTAAGATAGAGATTATCTTAATATTATGTCGCATAATTAACGTACTTATTAGTAAGTGATTTACCTAAAGTTTTTACTCGAAAGCTATCTGAAACAAGAATATCTTCAGCAGAAATCTTATTATTTAATCCTGTAACAATAATAAATCCATTATTGCCATCAATTTCTGATTGATTAATTAATTGGTTTGATGCACTTAGTAGTCGTTGCTTTCCAATGTCTCCATACCCTAACTCTTTAGTATGCTTACGTGCTTTGTTGCCATCAAATTTTATTGATATTTTTATATTAAGATTTTCTTTTTCTTTGATTTCTTTAAGGTTGGCGTCTCTAGCAAATATTTGTTCAATTTGGTCGGCCAAGTATTTACGAAGATCTGATACGTTTGGTTTTTTTTCGTTTATTTCTTGGACGCTCGCGTCATACAGTGATGCGTTAAGAATTATTTCTTTAACACCTTCTTCTTGAATCATCCTTATTTTGCTGACTTTTGCAACAGCTTCAAAAGATAAGTTGTTAGATATATTTTTGTTAAAATGTTTGTCTATAATGTTGTTTATATATAATTCAGCAACAGATTCTCTTGCGCCAGACGGGCACAAAATAACATGATTATTTTTGATTAGGACAAAAATATCACCATTCAGGTAATCTTCCCCATCAGGCGCGGGTTCAGCATAAATTTTTGATTTTTTCAATCTTGGATTTTTTGCTATTGTAGATGTTGGTTGGTTCGGGACGTAAGAAGCCACATGAAGAAATAATCCCTGACCCGATTCAGATTGAAAATTTGCGCCTCGCACTTCATCGCCAGAACTTGATTTAAATGTTCTTTTGCCAACAGTTTCATTTTAATGATGTGCATGTTCAAGCATCTTCTCTAGAGTCAATTTATTATTTTCACTCCATACTGCTCGTCTGTAATAGAATTTTTTTGTTTTTGTTGGTTGAGTTTTAGCCATTATTATATAGTCTCTTGCAGCGAATAAAAAATGGAGTCAAGTTTTGTCTTTATTATTCAGCCTGAAGTAAATGGCCAGATTCAACCTCACTCAAGATAATAAAACTGAAATTATTACATCAGCATAACCAGAAAGTCGTAGCATTGTTTGAAATAAACTGTCGTCGGAAAGTAAAAATCACCATTTCAAACACCACAGAGGTCTGCCGAGTTAATTGTCTTTATTAATCTTAATCAGCCTCATACTCAACTACTGTCGCTTTGACACGTGCCGCGTATTCAAAAATATCATCAACACTGTCAATTTCAATTCGCTCCTCATTTTTACCTGAAATTACGCCTAAATATTTTTGAGCATAATTAAAGTGAAGCCTGCAAACAGGTTTTCGATTGTTATCATCAAGTAATATTCCACAATAGCTTTTTGTATCTCGCATAGCGACACGTTTAACATCTACAACCTCACGAAGAATAGCTTTTATAATGTTATAACCATCTATTTCATCTTGAGTTGTTACTATACCGTCTTTTCCTGTCGGAGCCTCATTATTAGACTCTACTGATAAACCAGGTTCAAAATTAGTTTCAGGTTTATTAGCGGATAGTGCAGATTTAAGGCGCTCATTTATTCTTTCATTTACAAATTGGGTTCTTGCTTCTTTAACTATATCTGTGAATTGCTCTATTACGGGCTGTGTAAGACGTCCATCGTAAATCTGCGAAGCGAAAAACCGAACAAAAGTGTCGGACGGGTCTTTTAGCTCTTCTTCTAAAATTTTCTTAATTGCACCCGTGTATTTAAGAGTGCTTGCGGTGGTTAAAATATCTTCTAGGGAAAAGGCTGACTTAGTAAATTTTTTCAACTCGTTTATCTGATGATCTTCAAAATGAAGTACATTAAATGAAAAAAATGGCTTTGAATCCATCTTATTTGGCTCATCAATGTCCGAGTAAAATTCGTAGTCGATTCCATTTGTCAGGATTGCAAACCGCGCCTCAGTAGAAGAAAAATATCTGTATAACTGAGAGGCATGATCTTTATGAAGATCTGCCCCTGACCACTTACATTCTATTAGAATGATAATGTCATCATCTTTTTTAATAGCATAATCTACTTTTTCTCCCTTTTTAGTACCCACATCTGCGGTAAACTCTGGAATCACTTCCATGGGATTAAAAACATCATAACCAAGTGAACTAATGAAAGGCATTATGAAAGCATTTTTAGTAGCTTCCTCTGTCTGGATATGCTCTATTTGCTTTGGGATTCTTGATGCAATATCTTTTATACGATCGATTAAGTCCATATGTCCTCCTTGCTTTTAATTTTAATTAACAAAAAATAAATAAAAGGCTTAGATAACTTGACTGACATTTTAATTTCAACTCAGCGGCATCCAAACTTCTTCAATAAATATTTGTTTACATGTAAATCCCATGTATTCCGACCTTCGGGATCTTTTGCCATGTGCTTTATCATGTCTTTTCTGTGCAAAGTTATATTACAAGACGCTATACTCAGTTTTATTTTAGTGAGCTGCCTTGCAATACCTTCACCCTTGTCTGTCTGGTCATATTCCAGGACATAGTCAAATTGATTTGATTCTATTTTAATTGGTGCGGTCCATTTTCCTGAAAGCTCTAGTTCATAATTAACAGATTTACCGATGTCATTGAATATCACAACCGCAGCCCGTTCTGCCGGGTTGTGTGGCAAGCAACCAGTGAGTAGAAGGGTATTTATTAATAACAGCCAGCCCAATTTAAAGTTGTATATTTGTTTCATGGTGTGAATGTTAGGTTGCTCATCCAGATAAGACGCTTTACATCAATTTCATCCGCAATGCTTTTTTTGT
This sequence comes from Gammaproteobacteria bacterium, assembly GCA_022712915.1. Classification (GTDB taxonomy): domain Bacteria; phylum Pseudomonadota; class Gammaproteobacteria; order UBA6429; family Thiohalophilaceae; genus JAHEDB01. The sequence goes on from JAFLJQ010000257.1 coordinate 2,904, forward strand.
AAAGATGTGCAGCTGAAACCTTTCCTTTGTTGCTGTCATAATATTTCATTAAATCAATTTCACCGGTAGATGGGTAACCTGGTGTGGTCGATTTTATATTTTGTAGATATTTATTAGTCGTATTTTTATGCGTCCATGACAGGTCAGTATCACCAAAATATTCAAGTACCGAATGTCCAAATTCATGGGCAGATACAAGCATAAAATCCCGATCACTCATGCCATTCATACCTCGAAAAAAGCCTTTATTGTAAATAAAAGAGGCATCTATGAAGCCCGTATTGTGTGAACGAGCATAATCCTTGTCCGTTTCTATATGTAGATCAACATCTATAGAACGGCTACGACGATAATTTGGTGTGATGGTAACGTGAAATTTATCTCCTGCAAGACTGACAGATCGATTCCAGTAATTAGAAATACCACGTGAAGCCAGGCTTTTTAATTTTGCGTAATCACTTGCACTGAGCGAATTCTGTTGATAATCAATATAGACATTAACAGTAATCATCTTTGTCTTTAAATTGACTCTGGATTCTGCCCACTCATTCGCATGAAGTTTTGGCATTTTGCGCCGTTTTCTTGATTTCTGATGACCGCTAGTTACATATTTTGCTGTTGGGGTGCCAATGCTGGCATGAACCGCATTGTGAAAATCGGTTGGATTACTAATTCCCATACTAACTCCTTCTATCTGATTTTCCTGTTGAAAACCGGGCTCAGATTTCGGTATTCATTACGACTAATAAATTAAGTAAGGCCAAAGCAGAAGGACAGGTTTGATGGTACTGTTTTATACTTGTTCTACTTTCTTAATATATCAGTCACTGACAAGCCCCCAGCATAACGCCAATGTCAGTGGATTATCAAGGTTTTCAATGTGCTTGAAAACTGTCATATTTTGTAGTGGAATATGGTTTTTGATTATCGAAAGGGGCAGTTCTTACATTTGACACACAAAAGTGATCTCGAAGTCAGGTAACTTAACTTTCATATGTCTCCTCGCTAAAAACACCTAATCGAATCTTCAACAAGTGAATTATCCTGTGAATCTATCGCAAACCTGGATGAAAAACTGACACTTTTGCGGGATTCTATGTAAATTGATTGTTTACTGGTGAATTCTGAAAAAGTTGATTCGTTTTACTTTGGTAGATTTTTGTCAGTGGATTTGCTAAAGCTTATCGCTATTTCATCCTCTTTTTTGATAGCCTCTTCCAACTCCTCAGGAATAAATAAATCTTTCGTAACGTGCAAATTTACTTTATATAGATGACATCGGCCTGGTTCCTGTATGGACCGATCAATAAATTCCGATATTTCTTTTCCCTCACCAATCAGGTCAGAAGAAATCTTATTTTGAATGTTTCTATGAACTATAAACGTCTGATCTGTACCCACTAATTTTAATTTTGTTAGTCCTTTTTGTTTAAGTGCTCTTAACTCATTTAAATCATCTGAATTCATTGGTGTCACCTGTTCAATTGAAATATTATTATTTTCAGAGTGTAACAAAACTGCTTTGACAGTTAATTCATTTATTTTTTTGAAAAGACTCTCTGATGCTGTTGGCTTATCAATAAATTCATCAAACCCACACTCAAAACATTGTTTTCTATAAGTAGGATTCGATGTATAGGCCATAATGGGGAAATATTTTACTTTTTGTCGGATGAGTTGTGCTGCCTCCAGCCCATTCATCACTGGCATCTCAATATCCATAAGACCTAGATCATATTTTCCTTCATTTTCTAAAGCAAAATCAAGGGCTTCTATACCATTTGACGCCATGTCAAAGTCATAGCCCCAGTGATTCATGAGTTCCCTGTTTAGCAACTGAAGAAATGGCGTATCTTCCGCGATGAGTATATTCATAGGTTAGTCTTTTTTCCCTTTCTGGTGTAGATTGTCTGAAAAACGGGGAACAATCCCCGGATTTATCCAATATTCGTTATAAGTAATATACAAACCAGCATTCAATGGCCCTAAATTTCGCTTTTGTACATTCGGGCTACGCCTATTTACAATAAGTCACTAGCCAATGTTCAGCATAACGCCAATATCAACTGATTAACAAGGTTTTATGACTTTTTGATCCCTGTCAAATAAGTGATTTAGAGTGAAATTATCCTCAAGATATGCTTGTGCAAAAGCCCATTTATTTTCTTTAAACTCAAACTCTAGGTGCTCGACTCTGAAATTGACTTTGCTCAGTTTTAGCGTGCCTTTTTTAAGCTCAACATTGTTTTTTACGATGTCATGCATCGTGTTGGTTATGATTTTACCATCCTGGTACGTATAGATTTGTTGTGAAATAATTGTAGTGAAAACCTTATCAAACTTATTCGCATCAATCATTTTATTAGGTATGCTGTCGTCAACGCTCTGCACTTCCAGTGAAGGTTATAGAGGTAAAAGATAGATTTTCAGTCATGCATACAATATGCTGAAAATCATAAGTTGCAAAATACTAACCCCAACCGTAACCCCTATAATTTAACTTAGAACAGTTGCATCCACTTCACTAAAAATGTTACTGCTAAAGTAGGTGTAGCAACACCATGGATTATGGATCCACGGCCTAATTCATACATTGGTGAATTTCGAGATGATTTTCCTGACCTTGATTATCAACATTCAACAAACAAGTTGAAAATTGAAGGTTTAGGGACATTTTAGGAAACTTGAAAAAATGACGAAACATCCAGTCAGATGCTTTCATCGTATAGTGCTCTCAATTTTGGTTGTGCTTACAGTAGTTAGTTGTGATAAACAATATTCAGAGACTACGTTGAAACGGCCCGCTGCCGTACCTGCTAATGCTCTCTGGGTTGGCAGTGATGATGGTGGGGTTTACGTTTTGATTACTAAGCCTGTTAACAGTGAACAGTATGTTTATGATGGAACTATATATTATGACAATGGGGAACAATGGTATAAAGGGAAAATGGAGCTATTTCCCAAGGGTGCATCATTTGCCAATATAGATAATAAAAATAGTTACTCCGGTTGGGATGGAGACACATTATATTTATCGAATGGACGGTTATTAAAGGCGATAGAAAAATAGATTAGCTGAGTAACTATTTAAGCTCATGGCATTTAACATCAAAATCAACATGATAATGCTCATCATGACGTACCCAGGATTGTTTATTGGGTATTTTTATATTGTTTTTTATATATGAGCTATAAGTCGTGGCATATAAGTAAGGTTGTAAATCAGGTGCAAAGAGTACGCGCCAAATTCCGGCCTGTCTTTTTAGTGCTTCTTTATGCAGTGCAACAATATGCGCGGCCATGGCTTCAAAATCTATTTTTAGATTTTTATGACGTCCTTTTTTATCGAAATGAATATCGTAGCCGTATCGGTTAATGGGTGTGGTGGCCAGGTGCACGGACTGACCCGTTTTTATATCTACAACGGGCACCATGAAATCTATCGATAGTCCATTTTGATGTGTTTTATGTGGCTTAAATAAGCCCCCGTGTTTTAGACCAGTCTCAGCATATTTGTATACTTTATTGGTTTGAGTTTTTTCAAGCTGTCTATAAGCATTGATCACAATTTTTTTTACTGTTGAGTGTACATATGTTCGTCCGGTTAATTCAGGTATGGTGCCATATGATATAAAATTGTCTCCCTTACTGGGTAGTTTGACGCCATGATCTAGTCGTCCTTTTTGTGTGCTGCCGTAGCAGGTGCTTTTCTCTTCAGCAATTGAAGCTGTTGATGATGCAAATAAAACAAAAATAATAAAAGAGCGGAACTTAAAATTTGTCAAGAAAATAACCCTTGTCAGTTAATGAACCCTGGGTCAGAACATAGATTTTACTAATATTCATAACAATTAATATACAAGTAGGATAAACGCTGAGGGGCAGGCTGATGGTGCTGTTCCATACCCGATATGAACCAGTCACGGACAAGTCCTAAGCATATTTCTAACATTAGTATAGTGGCAATATTTTTAATGTGTTTGATTCCTGTCAGAAATGGTAATTATATAGTGTTGGGGACAATAAATTATGCAAGATATGTTCAGTTAGCAGGCGAGTAGTCACTAACTATACCTTCCATACCTTAAGCCTTGCATGAATATAGGATAATATCTATAAGTTTGAAGTATTTTAGTAAGAGCATGCCTTAGCCGTATATTTTCCAAATAAAAAAATATGCGGAACCGAACGGCCCCGCATATTAGTAAGACACAAAGTCATTATTGTGCCGCAATGCTCACTGTAACCGTGTCAGACCATGTGCCCGCAGCCAGTACGCCAGTACCGTGTGAAGGCAAGGTCATCCGAAGCGCAACAGGGTTGCTTGCGGTGAACGTGCTGTAGGCAACAGATTGAGATTCACTGAGTGATTCACCGTCAATACTGCCGATACCAGAACCATAAGAG
>JAFLJQ010000208.1 GCA_022712915.1 Gammaproteobacteria bacterium
GGGTTTTCCATTCTCTCATCATGGCCTCCTTTTAATCTAGCCGGTTATAAAGGAGGCTATTTTCAACTATGCACGACTTGACGGCAGAGCCTTTTCGAGTCTCACCGCCAGAGGCGGTGGTTTACCTAATATTTAATTAACCAACCGCTTGTCCAATGTCGGCGTATGATTGTAGCCCTGCGGCTCAATAGTCACATGTCCAAAACCAGTGGTCACACTGGCATCGATCATATTACCGTGCATAAATACCGCCATGCCGGTAAAGATCGCCACAAGCAAGACTCCAGAGCCAGTCAAAAAAGCGGAGATCAAGGTGCGCCGCCTACACCGCCACACATTGCGCCATGCTATGGTTACCAGATTCATAACCATCTTTTAGCACGTAAAACTAACTACGAGAAGGTAAATAATGACTTCAAGCGCGTATTCAAAATAGAATTTTACAAAATGACCGCAACTAAACATCTTAACGAGATAGTGAGCATTAACGGTTCAAGCACGAATATAAAAAATGGTTTATTTACAACGCTATTACCTGATCCTTTATTACCAGTTACCTGGGTCAAGATCAGCCTTATCCTGCGTAACAGAGACATGGGAAACATTGTTGTCTTCAATGAGCAGTGAACGATTATCTGTTGCCACAATCACGATAGGCACTGGTTTAGAATGATAATAACCCTGAGTATAGTCCACGCCCATAGCCCTGAGTTTCTCGAGCAATATTTCGTTCTCAACAAATTTTGCTACTGTTTTCATATTCATGGTATGGGCAATATCATTAATGGATTGCACCATAACTTCATTAACTTTAGTGTCCTCTATGCCACGAACCAATCGACCATCAATTTTTAAGATATCAACAGCAAGGCTCTGTAAATATGCAAATGAACAAACACCACTGCTAAAATCATCGAGGGCAAACTGACAACCAATGCCTTTAAGTGTAGATATAAACCGTTTTGCATATGATATATTTGAAGCCATTGTCATTTCTGTGATCTCAAAACAAATTTTATCAGCCGTTATATCAAACTCTGCAAATTTTTCTATCACATAAGCTAGCATAGCCGGATCACTAATTTATTCAGCAGACAAATTAATAGTACACATTGCAGAATCAGGCCAACCCTGTTGAATAGCCATAAAGGCATGCTGGATCACCCATCGATCAATAGATGGCATTAAGCCATACCGTTCAGCAGCAGGTATAAATGCCCCAGGGGGTATCAATTCACCATCATCATTGATCATACGTACCAATACCGCTTGCATAACACTCCGTTCATCACTTAATGAATGAATAGTCTGCGAATACAGTAAAAAAAGGTTGTTTCCCAGAGCATTAATTATTCGTTGGACCCACTCAACATACTCTGAGTGCTGGGCCAGAACCTTGTCATCTGGCTTATATATATGAATGCGATAACGGCCCTCTTCCTTTGCCACATAACATGCCGAATCAGCCGCTTGCCTCACCTGTTTCAGAGTGCCACACTCTCCTGTTAACATAATCAAACCGATACTGGCCCCGACACTATAAGTTTTTCGCTCAAACAAAAACCGGTAATCTGTTACAACCTGACGTATTTGTTCAGCAATGATCTGTGCCTGCACCACATCACAACCCGTCAGCAATAAACCAAACTCATCTCCTCCCAGGCGAGCCAACGTATCACTGTCACGAATTTCTGACTTTAATATCCCTGCAAGTTGTTTTAACAAGGCATCACCAGCGGGATGACCACACTGGTCATTAACAATTTTAAAACGATCCAGATCTATAAAACAAAAAGCATGACTTTTACCTTCCAGCTCAGATTCACGTATCGCCTGTTGAATACGGCGCTCAAACTCTCTGCGATTAATCAAGCTGGTAAGGCCATCATGGCTTGCCTGATGACTAATTTTTTCTGTCATTCTCTGAATAATGGTAATATTCCAAAGATGAACATGATACATGTCTACTTCTTCAACATAAATCACCTGTTGTTCATAGATAGAATCTCGCAGCTCAATAAGTCTCATCATCACTTTATCGGTCTGTTTGGCTTCAACCAAAAACACCTTTATTCCTTGTAGAATAGGATGAAATGGATCAGACATAAGCAATTCAGGAAATAACTCTTTACTCTTAGGATTTAAAAAAGTCACCTTACCTGAAGTATCCATTTCAAAAATAGGGATTGGACTCAAATGAAGAAAACTTGCCAGTCGCTTAAGTTTACATTCATTTTTTTTCCGTTGAGTAACATCATGAATGGTTGAGTTGATCAACATTTCATCACCTGAAGTCCAGGGACTGAGGCTGACCTCAACAGGTATTACTTTTCCATCTTTACACTTGGCGAACAAACCTTCGCCATTGTTCAAAGATCGTTTTTCAGGTTGCTCACTATAACTGTCACGATACTTAATATGCTGTTCACGCAGTGCTTCGGGCACCAATATTTCTATTGCCTGTCCAAGCAATTCCTCTGACTGATAACCAAAGACCCGTTCACACGGATTATTAACCATGACAATTTTTCCAGTGTCGGTTGAAACAATCAAAGGATCGGGTGTTGATTCCAATAGACTATGATATCTTTCTTCACTTTTGCGTAATTGTTCGCCAGCTTCACGAGTCAGCATCACATCATAGAAATGTTGCAATATGGCCACTACCTGTTCCTGATCATCACGCACAAGGCATACCCTAGCCTCTATTGCCCAACCCGTATGATTATGGCGATCATCTGCATCCAGCATGATCATTGCGTCACGTGGTTCCATGCGTGCTTGGCAGACCTGACAGCATTTTTCATCACCTATGGGGTGAAAAAATTGCGCAACATTGATACCAAGGGCTTCATCATGCGACTTGCCAATTTTTTCGTAAAATGCCCGATTTCCTTGCATCAAATTATCGTTCAAATCCACCATAAATATCGGTTCATCAAGAGAATCCATTGCATTGAGCCATTTTGATTCATGATGATTGCGTTGTGAAAACCCTGATTTCAAGTTGGAACGCATGACAAGGATATAAAAAAATAAGATGGAAAGACCCAGTATGGCAAAGAGCAAAGCAAGAATAATAATATTAGTCCAGGCAGGGTTTCTGTCAGTCCAAACTGATGTCGTGGCGGCTAAGCTGGATAGTGGCAAACTCAATGACAGCAGCCCACTCACCAATATCCAAACTAATTTTTTTTGCCAAGTCATGTAAGCTCCATCTGCAATTGCTATTGGAAAAACGCTCTCTGACTACCAATAAAACAGACTATAACTATAACTATAACTATAACTATGGTTATACGTAGATGTATTTGCTCTGTCTAAGCTGTGTTAATTAAATAAATATTATTTATCCAAACCAATATACATATCAATCCAACCTAGAATCACTCTAATATATCAACAAGTTGGGATGGTTTACACAGATACCTGAACACCACTGATGCTGGCTCAGGGATTAATAATTTTCATGATTTCAAGTTTTGCTGGCAACGGCCGGCAACTATTTGTAGTTAATCTATATGACATTCTGCCAGGCGACATGAACCTCCACTAACGATAATGAATGGCCTTTACTGGCTGTATCAGTGCCGCCTTAATCGCCGGATACAGCACAGCTAAGCCACCCATGATAAATAACGTAATGATGGGAACTAAAACCGTACGATACGTGACCTCGGCCCGCCAAATAGGATCAAAGGCAATACCACCAAAACTCATACCCGTTATAATGTTGGTCAGATCTATGCCATAGCTTTCTAAATAGAATGAAAGCAGTACTCCAAGTACCAATGCAAACATAGTGGCAATAACAAATTGAATCAATGTCTCAGCATAAATCGGACCAAACAATCATCCTGGCCAAATCCAATCGCCTTCATTACACCGAATTCCCGAATACGTTAAAAGACACTCATAAGCATGGCATTTAAAACTACCATCGCCACAGATGCGTAAGTAACACCCAGAATAATATAAGTATTGGCCTCAGAAAGATCGAGAATTTCTGCGATTAACGGTTGCAATTTACCGCCAGTGCTTAACCTCGTATTGTGGGAACATGTTTGCAACTTTCTGGCGGGCATAGTCAATGGCTTGTCGTGGCTCATGACGCTTAATAAAAACTTCATGTATACCTTCTGGCAAACCCATAAAATTTCGAAAACTTGTATCGAGCATAAAAAAACCACCATGATCGATTTCTTCACCGACTGATTTCAAGATACCTCTTACCTTAAACAAATCATTGGCCATTAAGCTATCAGCCGCCTGTCCAACAATCACCAGTTCATCGCCCACCCCTACAGCCAACGTCCGTGCCAGTCACTGTCCCTGCAAAATATGTTTATGTAATTGAATAACCTTCGACTCATGCTTGATATCAATCCCGCGTATATGTACTCCCGCCGAACTGCTGCCGGCTGCCGCCAATGCAAAACCAAATAATCGTGGAGAGGCATTAAAAACCCTGCAGTTGAAGCTTTTCGATCATCAATGCAGAATCTATCATACGAGTGTATAAATCAGGATCATCCCGATAGCCTTTGGCATGAATCTGGATATCACCAAGATTCATGGACAGGGCATTACGTTCAGTTGAAATAAACCGCCCTTCCATCAGAGCAGCATAAATAATCATACCAGCAAAACCCATCGCAGCTATCGTCACTATGCTTCAGTGCCAGTCACGACTAACATTTCGCAAGGTAAAAGAGAACAGATTCATAGCTAGTAACGTTTGAGATTAGCGAGTGAAATAATATTATCTTGCAGTTTCACATTCAATTGTAGCGATTCATAAATAAATTCCGTATATTCATCCGGCTTATCTACTGGTATCAGCCGCATGACCAATGGACGTAATTTACCCGCCAACATTTTATGTTCGCCAAAATTCATTATTCACATCAACTTGATATCTTCGTCGTAGTATTTTTCATACACTGGCAAATAATATTTCTTTATGACCATCAATTCCAACTTGCCCCACACCACCGTCGCATCTGGTTTAGGCCTAAGATCAAAGATGATCACCTGCTCACCATCATGTAGACCTTCAAAACTTATTTGTGCGACATAATCTTCATCCATGCGAGACTCTTTAACCAGATCATCATTGGTATAATCAGGAGTCCATCATCATGCCTGATGTCAAACGAATTGTGCGATCAGTCCGAGGCAGATAAGTGTAAATAGTGTTTCCGGATTTGAGTGTTGCGGTTCCCTTTTCCTTCAGAGCCTTGAAAATACGCATCATCGTCTGCTCTGTGCCTTTTGACCAACCGTCCATTTGCAGCGTGCGAGTATAATGTCTGGTTTTGACATGCATGGTAAACCGGCCATGCGATGATACCCCCCTCGCCACAAATCATCAGCTTCTATAAGGATATTTTTTTCTCAAGCTGACTTATCATCTGCACCATATGCGAAATGAATACCAGGCAAGCTGGGATAATACAGAAAAATAAAAATGACAATTGCCACAAAGAATTATCTGTCGTGATGCATATCACTCACCCTATGCCGTGTATGCTTTCTGGATCACTAAAAAGAAAATCTACAAACGTCCTTTATCAGGAGCATAAAAATAATAGGGATTAGAATATAATGAATAGTTTACTGAACAAACTCTTTACGTAAACGCTTATAATAGGCACTAACCCCTCCCTTCATAAAAAAATATGACTTTATACCCCTTTTTTCTATATGGTACATAAGCCATCGCACCTGTTTTCCCGCCTGATCATATACAAGCAAAGTTCGGTTTTCCCTTTTGGCCTTATCGAGGTACTTCTCCACCAGTTTCTCATCATCTAGTGTAACGCGCTTTTCCCTACCAATAAAAAGACCAATTCCTTCACGTTGAAACCGATCTCGCACATCCAATATCAAGACAGTGTTGTTGTTTGCCTTCTCTTCAAAATCAACAGATGACACGAGGCGCTCTTGAAAACGAGATTTTCCAATCAGGTCACGGGGATTAATAGGTGACTTACCCAACAACACTGCTTCAGTTGGATATTTTTTTGCCCAATCCATTATGCCGGCGTCATATGCTACGACATTATCAATGTTAAACTTGCGGCTCTTAGAAGCAGCCTTGTAAGACTTCATGCAAGTTTTACCATTACAGTAAACAACAATTGTCTTGGTTCCCTCTTTATTGCGAAGCTGTTTCATATTCGCAACAAAATTTTTACTTGACAGAGGAAGATGGATCGCACCCTTGATGCGTAGAGTCTGGTATTCATAGATCGAACGCACATCAACAAACACAAGCTGCTCACGCTGTTTGTAGGCATCATCAAGTTCTATGTAGGGAACAGCAAGATAGAGTTTGCGGCCAGGAAATTCAGATTCAGCTGCGACTGAGGTTGAAATTGAACAACACAAAAGTACACGCGATAATATTATGGCAAAATGTTTCATTAATCCTCTCATCAAAACAAAGTTAGACTGATAAATGTTTATCTAACCTTAAGAATTGGAGAGTAAACTATTTTCACATACAATTCTTATACTCTTTTCGCAACTTAAGAAGTTCAAGTGCCACACCCGCTTGCGAAACACCATTTTCGACTGATTTTTCCCACCAACGTTTGGCCTTGCAGGGGCCGCCTTCAGTGGAGTCCTTACTATTAGCATAGAGAATACCAAGATTATACTGCGCCATTCCATCACCATTTACAGCTGCCTTGCCCCACCACATTTTGGCTGTTTGCAGATTCTGTTTTACACCAAGCTTACCAACTGCGTAAACTATTCCTAAATTATACTGGGCATCGGCATTTCCCTGTTTGGCTGCAAGCTGCCACCAATATACGGCCTTCATCGGATCACTACTAACACCTTCACCTTGAGCATAAGCCACCGCCAGATTGTGTTGTGCATTGGCATGCCCACCACGAGCAGCAGCCTGATACCAGAGATAAGCCCGCTCAACATCTTTTTGAATACCCAGCCCAGCATCAAACATCATCCCCATATAAAACTGGGCCTCACTAACCCCTTTGTCTGCCAAAGGTAAAAGCAACCGGAATGCCTGTTGGTAATCCTCTCGGCCAAAAGCCTTAAGTCCATTGACCAATTGACGTAAATTCGAATCATCCTGGGTGCCTAATTGGGACAAGCTATACTGGTTAGTGCTGGAATGGCTATTCAATATTGACGGTGTAAGGGCCGCCACCTGATTGGAATGCATGAGAAAGACAACAACGATGATAAGCAACACATAAAGAATATGGTGTTGCATACTTAAACACTTTGTCAGGCGAGAAAAACAACAATCTGCATTGTACATAGCCATGGTCTCTCACTATGAATTAAACGATAAACCTGTTTCTTATTAGATTTATCGTCTTGAGAAAACATGACTTTAATTACATATAACCTGTATTTGAGTGTGTGGATAAAGAGGAAATACTAGAATTAGATGATATTTAACAATAGCTTAAACACAAAAAAAGGCGGGGATAAGCCCGCCTTTTTACATATTGCTACAAAATGTACCTTAAGCAGCTTTGGTAATCTTCTGATCCAGCTCGCCTGAGGCATAGCGCTTAACCATATCATCCAGGCTTACCGGCTTAATCTTGCTTGCGTGTCCGGCACTTCCAAAGGCTTCAAAACGAGCCTTACAGATTTCCTTCATAGCCTTAGTGGACTCCTTGAGGAATTTTCGTGGGTCGAAGTTAGAGGGGTTTTCCTGCAAGTGCTTGCGAACCGCACCTGTCGAAGCCATGCGCAAGTCAGTATCGATATTGATCTTACGCACACCATTCTTAATACCTTCGACGATTTCTTCAACAGGCACGCCATAGGTCTGCCCCATATCACCACCATAATTATTGATGATTTGAAGCCACTCTTGCGGCACAGAAGAAGAACCGTGCATAACCAGATGAGTGTTGGGAATACGTATATGAATATCCTTAATGCGGTCAATACGCAGAATATCGCCAGTTGGCTCTTTAGTAAACTTATAAGCGCCATGGGAAGTACCGATGGCAATTGCCAAGGCATCTACACCCGTCTGGGCGACAAAGTCAGCAGCTTCCTCTACACCGGTCAGCAACTGATCAAGTTCCAGCTTGCCTTCGGCACCATGGCCATCTTCTTCACCCATTTCACCCGTTTCCAATGAACCCAGACAACCCAGCTCACCTTCAACAGAGACGCCACCGGAGTGGGCCATATCGACAACGCTCTTGGTGACGTTGACGTTGTATTCAAAAGAAGAGGGTGTCTTCATGTCTTCCATCAGGGAGCCGTCCATCATCACCGATGTAAAACCGGACTGAATGGAACGCATGCACACACCTGGTGCAGAACCGTGATCCTGATGCATACAAATAGGGATATGAGGATACATTTCCTGAGCCGCAAGAATCAAATGGCGCAGGAAGGGTTCACCAGCATAAGAACGAGCACCCGCAGAACCTTGCATAATCACAGGGCTGTTGGTTTCATCCGCCGCCTGCATGATGGCGTGCACTTGTTCCATATTGTTGACATTGAAAGCGGGCATGCCAAAACTGTTATTAGCAGCATAATCAAGCAATTGACGTAAGGTAATTAGGGCCATTGGGGCCTCCTTGGTAATAATTAATCTAAAAAATTAAAAAAATAATAAAAAATAATAGTTCTACAAATATTTAATTCGGCTTACCGCTCATGTCACCAACCCGGACAACCTTCATGGAATTGGTTCCACCCATTTCACCCATCATGTCGCCCTTTGTGATAATAACCAGATCGCCATCACGGACAGTACCGCGACGCAATAACTCATCAACAGCCTCCTGGTCGATCTCATGAAGTTCCTTACCAACCGGCTCAAAACTCACGGGATAGACCCCACGATAAAGAGTCACCTTTCTACGCGTCTCAACATGACTCGTCAAGGCGAAGATGGGGATTCCAGAGCTGATACGGGACATCCACAGGGCTGTCGAACCGGATTCAGTCAGGGATGCAATCGCCTTTACATCCAGATGGTTAGCGGTATACACGGAGGCCATAGCAATGGCCTCATCGATCCGACCAAAGACGGAATCGATACGGTGATCAGAATGGGTAGTAACACGCTGTTTCTCGGCCTCAAGGCAGACCCGATCCATGGCGGCAATGGCCTTGTCCGGGTATTTGCCACTGGCGGTCTCGGCGGACAACATCACTGCGTCGGTGCCATCCAGTACGGCATTGGCCACATCAAACACTTCCGCACGAGTCGGAATATGACTGTAGATCATAGACTCCATCATTTGGGTCGCAGTAATGACTACCTTGTTCATCTTGCGCCCCAACTGAATCAGATGTTTTTGCACGGGAGGCAGACCGGCGTCACCAATTTCTACACCCAGATCGCCACGGGCAATCATAATAACATCCGACGCCTCAATGATCTCCTCGACCACATCCAGGGCATCAGCCCGTTCGATCTTGGATACAATAGCACCAGAGCCTCCAGCCTCCCGTAGCAAGCGGCGCGCCTCGTTGACATCGTCCGCTGAGCGAACAAAAGAAACGGCAAGATAATCGGCTTGCATAGCGGCTGCCGTCTTGATGTCTTCCCGATCCTTATTAGTCAGGGCCGGGGCTGACAGGCCACCACCTTGTTTGTTAATGCCCTTGCGATCGGACAATTCACCACCAGAAACAACCCGGCAAATAACCTCTGTAGCACTGACCTCGTTAACCCATAAGGCAATGCGGCCATCATCAAGCAGCATAGTATCACCACGCTTCAGATCATTAGGCAGTTGCTTGTAAGCTACCCCGACTCGATCTTGATTCCCTTCCATAGAGTCATGCTGGGTATCCAATACAAACGTGGCTCCCTCTTCCAACAAAATCTTTCCAGACTTGAATTTTTCAATACGAATTTTAGGGCCTTGCAGATCGCACAAAACACCTATCTGTCGGCCATGAGCCCGGGCACGATTACGAACCCGTTCTGCGCGCTCGATATGTTCCTCAGGAGTGCCGTGGGAAAAATTAACCCGTATAACATCAACGCCAGCCTCAATGATCTTGTCCAACATCTTGGGATCATCCGTTGCAGGCCCGAGAGTAGCTACAATTTTGGTTCTTCTTAACATAAGTTTTTTATTATATTCCAGACCACCGATTAAAGGGGGTCATCAGATTTTGTGTTTTGGGCTTTATTTGGCGCGATCTTCCAACATGGCCACGGCTGGCAGGGTCTTGCCTTCCAGATATTCCAGAAAAGCACCACCGGCCGTCGAAATGTAACTAACCTTATCAAAAATGTCGTACTTCTGGATAGCCGCAATAGTATCACCGCCGCCCGCTAAGCTAAAGCCCTTAGCATTAGCAATTGCCATGGAAACAGTCTTGGTACCTTCGCCAAATTGATCGAATTCAAATACTCCTACAGGCCCATTCCATACAACGGTACCCGCATTGGCAATAATTTCAGCCAATTCCTGGGCAGATTTAGGACCGATATCAAAAATCATGTCATCATCGGTCACCTCATCGGCATTTTTCAGTACCGCAGGCTCGTTTTCGTCAAACTTTTTACCGCACACCACATCAACCGCAATGGGTATACTGGCTCCACGGGCCTTCATTTTCTCAACCAAGGCCTTTGCTGTATCCACCAAATCATCTTCACACAAGGATTTACCCACATTGTGTCCCATGGCCTTAAGGAAGGTATTCGCAATTCCCCCACCAACCACCATCTGATCAACTTTGTCGGACAGGGCTTCCAACACAGTCAGCTTGGTTGAAACCTTAGATCCGCCCACAATCGCCACCATAGGACGGGCCGGATTGGCTAATGCCTTGGCCAGATTGTCCAACTCACTCGCCAGTAATAAACCTGCACAAGCTGTTGTAGCAAATTTACCCACACCATGAGTTGAGGCTTGCGCACGGTGAGCCGTACCAAAAGCATCCATGACAAAGACGTCACATAGAGCCGCATATTTCTTTGCCAGTGCTTCGTTGTCTTTCTTTTCACCCGCATTAAAGCGAACATTTTCCAGTAACACAACATCACCCGCAGCCACTTCTGGAGCCGTGTCCAAATAGCCTTTAATGAGTTTAACTTCCTTACCCAGCTTGGCCGACATATCATCTGCAATAGGCTGCATAGAGTTCTCTTCGTCAGCTTTACCTTCTTCAGGGCGACCACGATGCGACATGACCATGACAGAAGCACCTGCCTTCATGCAGTGCTCAATCGTCGGCATAGAGGCAGAAATACGTGCATCCGATGTGACCTTACCCTCTTTAACGGGAACATTGAGATCGGCGCGGATCAGTACGCGCTTGCCAGCTAGATCAAGATCAGTCAGTTTAATAAAAGACATGGAACAACTCCTGGGATTATATTTTTTAAAATAATTTGCCAAACCTATTACGCAAAGTAGTTTGGCAAATCATTTTCTGTTCTGAATAATAAACGTAAAGAGCACAAAGGACGCAGAGGATAATGAATATAGAATCCTCTGCGTCTTTGCGACCTCGACGTTAAATTTTGTGACTCAAACAGGCTTTAACCTAGTTGGACGCAACGTGCTTAACAAAACGCAGCATGTTACAAGTGTAACCATACTCATTGTCATACCAGGAAACCAGTTTCACAAACGTACCGTCCAGAGCAATACCGGCTTCAGAGTCGAAGATAGAAGATTTTCCACAACCACGGAAATCAGTAGAAACAACTTTCTCATCCGTATAACCCAGAGTTTCGCTCATGGGGCCAGATTCTGAAGCAGCCTTCATAGCAGCACAAATATCTTTGTATGAAGCTTCTTTTTCCAGTTCAACGGTCAAATCAACCACCGACACATCAGAAGTAGGAACCCGGAAGGCCATACCCGTCAGCTTGCCATTCAGTTCAGGCAGAACCACACCTACCGCCTTAGCAGCACCGGTAGAGGAAGGAATGATGTTTTCCAGGATTCCACGACCACCACGCCAGTCTTTCGACGAAGGACCATCAACTGTTTTCTGGGTAGCCGTAGCCGCATGAACCGTCGTCATCAGACCGCGCTTGATGCCCCACTTATCATTCAAAACCTTGGCAACCGGTGCCAGACAGTTGGTGGTACAAGAAGCAGCAGAAACGATGTTCTGACCCGTGTAAGTGTCGTGGTTAACACCATGTACAAACATGGGTGTACCATCTTTAGAAGGTGCCGACATAACCACTTTCGTAGCACCGGCATCAATGTGCTTTTGACACGTTTCTTCCGTCAGGAAAAAACCGGTGCATTCGATAATCAGATCAGCGCCAATGTCGTTCCATTTCAGGTTCGCAGGATCACGTTCAGCCGTCAGACGAATAGTTTTGCCATTCACAATCAGGTTGTTACCACTAACAGAAATATCGCCGTTGAAGTTACCGTGTACTGAATCATATTTCAGCATATAGGCCAAATAATCTGCATCGAGCAGGTCATTAATACCCACTACTTCGATATCGCCTGCGAAATCTTGTGCAATGGCACGGAATGCCATACGGCCAATACGACCAAAACCGTTAATACCAACTTTAATAGCCATTAACTTCTCTCCCAATATTTATATAAACGAAATTTTTATAAAACGTCTTCAACCGCTTTAACCACATTTTCTACGGTAAAGCCAAAGTGTTTAAACAATTCACCCGCTGGCGCAGATTCACCAAAACTGCTCATACCAATCACCTTGTCTGCATACTTGTACCAGGCATCGGTGACACCGGCTTCAACAGCCACGGTCGGAATACCTTTCGGTAGAACGGTGTTGCGGTAGGCTTCATCCTGTGCTTCGAAGGCATCAACGGCAGGCATGGAAACCACACGGATTTTCTTGCCCAGTTTGTCCGCCGCATCCACCGCCAGACCCACTTCAGAACCGGTCGCCAGAATGATGGCATCAGGCGTGCCGTCACAGTCTTTCAAGACATAACCACCCTTGGCGATATCAGCAATCTGTGCATCAGTACGTGCCTGATGAGGCAGACCTTGACGACTGAAGATCAGGCAAGTTGGACCGGTCTTCTTCTCAACGGCAGCCTTCCAGGCCACGGCAGTCTCAACAGCATCACAAGGACGCCACAGTGACATGTTTGGAATCATACGCAGGGTGGCGATCTGCTCAACAGGTTGATGAGTCGGACCATCTTCACCCAGACCAATAGAGTCATGCGTGTAAACAAAGATGTTCCGAATTTTCATCAGTGCCGCCATACGCAGGGCATTACGGGCATATTCTGAGAACATCAGGAAGGTGCCACCAAACGGAATGAAACCACCGTGCAAGGTAATACCGTTCATGATGGCCGACATACCAAACTCACGGACACCGTAAGAAATGTAGTTACCATCGGCAACTGTATTGGTAATGGATTTTGAACCAGACCATGAAGTCAAATTGGATGGCGTCAGATCAGCTGAACCACCCAGGAATTCAGGCAGAGCCTTGGCATAGGCTTCGATAGACTTCTGAGAAGCCTGACGCGTAGCCGGGCTGGCTGCCGCATCATTAGTTTCTTTAATAAAGGCCGCAGCCACATCAGACCAGTTAGCAGGCAATTCACCCTTCATACGGCGTTCAAATTCTACCGCCAGTTCAGGATAGGCTTTTTGATAAGCGTCGAATTTAACCTTCCAGTCACCTTCCGCCACAGCACCCTTTTCTTTGGCATTCCAGCCGCTATATACCTCATCAGGAATCACAAAGGGAGCATGTTTCCAGCCAAGATTTTCACGAGTCGCCTTGATTTCCTCATCACCCAGTGGGGCGCCATGACAGTCATGACTACCGCACAAATTAGGCGCACCATAACCAATAACCGTCTTGCAGCAAATCAGGGTAGGCTTATCATTAACAGATTTAGCTTCATGAACGGCCTTATTGATAGCATCCGCGCTATGACCATCAACGTCACGAATCACATGCCAACCATAGGCTTCAAAACGCAAAGCGGTATCGTCTGTAAACCAGTTATCGACATGACCATCGATAGAAATTCCATTGTCATCCCAGAACGCAATCAATTTACCCAGACCAAAAGTACCCGCTAGGGCGCAAGATTCATGAGAAATACCTTCCATCATGCAACCATCACCCATGAACGTATAGGTGTAGTGGTCGACGATGTGGTGACCATCACGATTAAACTGAGCCGCTAAAGTCTTTTCAGCAATAGCCATACCTACGGCATTAGTCACACCCTGCCCTAATGGGCCTGTGGTGGTTTCCACACCCGGGGTATAGCCGTATTCAGGGTGTCCTGGTGTTTTGGAATGCATCTGACGAAAGTTCTGCAACTCTGACATCGGCAAATCGTAACCGCTCAGATGTAGCAAAGAATACATCAACATAGAACCATGACCATTGGACAGCACAAAGCGATCACGGTCATACCAATCCGGATTGGCCGGATTATGTTTCAGGAAGTCATTCCAGAGAACTTCGGCGATATCCGCCATCCCCATCGGGGCACCTGGATGACCGGACTTGGCTTTTTGAACGGCATCCATGCTCAAGGCACGGATCGCATTCGCGAGGTCTTTGCGAGATGACATTGCACTCTCCTGTTTCAAGTTTGATAAATTTTCTTCTGTCGTAGACATGGCGTTTTACCCATACGTTAAGTCATGCACTCGTTACATAAACGGCGCAGATTGAATATTGTGCCCTAGTGAAATTTAATCATCACTGAATAAAAAACACACCCGAAATCCAGAGCCTGAATTTGTCTGAATCTGTATTTGCCACATTCAATTTTATGAAATCAATCGGGACTTTTTTGTCCCCCTACCCACTCTCTGGACAGTGAGCCGATGATTTTCCCACTTTTTACTGGTCGGGGGCAATAGCGAATACCAAATGAAACAACTCGGCAATAAATCAGATTATTGAAACGATAGAGTCTTTTTATTGCAGATCTAAGGAGACTATGCTATTTCATTCCATTTTATAGAGCAGCCAATACTGGGGGTTTGCTCAACCGGACCTCGCCCCGTTTTAGCCACAACCACCATAGCCTCATACAGATCACGACGCGCATCAATTGGTGCACTTTCCTTGCGACTGGCATCCAGCCGACCACGATATTGCAGTTGCAAATCAGCGTTATAGCCAAAAAAGTCCGGGGTACATATCGCTCCATAGGCCTTGGCCACGGCCTGCGATTCATCTAATAGATAGGGAAAAGGGAAATCATATTGCATGGCAATCTTTTGCATATTCTCAAATGAATCTTCTTCATACAGAGGATCATTGGACATAATAGCAACACTCTTGATGCCATGGTCGAGTAGTTCACGGGTATCCCGTACCAAGCGTTCACGCACCGCCTTCACATATGGACAATGATTACAGATAAACATCACCAGCAACCCTTTTTCCCCTTTACAATCCTGCAAAGTCCAAGGCTTGCCATCCACACCGGGCAGGCTGAAACCAAGTGCTTCACGACCAAAATCACACACAGGTGTCTCAAGACTAACCATATATACGCCTCCATATTTTAATGAATATAAATTTAATGAATAACACGGCATTATAGCGACAAAGCAAAATTTAATGGAAATTAACCTGCTTTTACAATGCTTTCATAGTCATTCAGGCAAAAACAAGCTAAAATACCCTGCTCAAATATGAAGAGAACCTCTGATTGGGCTCATCAAGTGGATGATGACGAGACGAAAGAAACAAAAAAACACAATTTACACATCGTAAAGTTACGTTTTTAAGGCCTTTCCAACCAATCCAGCACCATTTTCAAGGGTTTAATCAGAGGTTCTTCAAATTAATGTCCGTAGAATAAGGGAACTCCATGACCAATCGCCATTTATTTACCTCTGAATCTGTCTCCGAAGGCCACCCCGACAAGGTTGCCGATCAAATTTCCGACTCCGTACTCGATGCCATCCTGACTCAGGATCCCAGAGCGCGTGTCGCTTGTGAAACGATGGTGAATACCGGCATGGTGATCCTGTCCGGTGAAATCACTACCTCGGCAAACGTCGATTACCCCACGGTGGCTCGTGAAGCGATCAAGAAAATCGGTTATAACAGTTCAGAAATGGGCTTTGATTACGAAACCTGTGCAGTACTGGTTTCATTGGATAAACAATCCGCCGATATTGCCATGGGCGTAGATGAGTCCAGCGACCATGAGCAAGGTGCTGGTGATCAGGGCTTGATGTTCGGCTATGCGAGCAACGAAACCGATGTGCTGATGCCCGCCCCCATTACCTACGCCCACCGTCTGGTCAAACGCCAGGCCGAAGTGCGTAAAAATGGCACCCTACCCTGGTTACGCCCGGATGCCAAAAGCCAGGTCACCTTTGTCTATGAAAATGATATTCCAGTTGGAATTGATGCCGTGGTGCTGTCCACCCAACACAACCCAGAAATTGACCTGAAGACATTACAGGCCGCCGTGATGGATGAAATCATCGCCCCGACACTGCCCAAAGAATGGCTTTCAAAGGACACCAAATATTTTATCAATCCAACCGGCCGTTTCGTCGTCGGTGGCCCAGTGGGCGATTGTGGTCTGACCGGCCGCAAGATCATCGTAGACACTTATGGCGGCATGGCTCGTCACGGTGGTGGTGCCTTCTCCGGCAAAGACCCATCAAAAGTGGATCGCTCAGCGGCTTATGCTGGTCGTTACGTCGCCAAGAATATCGTTGCAGCCGGTCTTGCTGACCGTTGTGAAATCCAGATTTCCTACGCCATCGGTGTGGCCGAACCCACGTCCATCAGCGTGCAGACCTTTGGCACCGGCAAAATTGCCGACAGCCGCATCGTCGAACTGGTACGCGAATACTTTGACCTGCGAGCCGGTGGTCTGGTGAAAATGCTGGATCTGTTACGTCCAATCTATCGTCCAACAGCGGCCTATGGCCACTTTGGTCGTACTGAAACGGCATTTAACTGGGAAAGAACCGACAAGGCTGAAACCCTGGCGACGGAAGCTGGCACTGAAGCCAAAGCCGTTCCTGCCTAATTACAGGCACAGTTTTACCCGTTTGGAAAAATAAATCATTCTTCCTTTTCAGATAATCTTGAAAAAGACAGAATCGATCCCAAAGTCATGGCAGCTTGCACATACGCAAGCTGTCATGACTTAATATTTTGTAAGGCACTTCTAAAAATGTGATTTTTGGGTGAGAGCACGAAACTCACATCATTATCCCATAACTAAAGTGCATTTTTAGAAGTACCCTAACTATATCGTCGTGTTTCTGAGGGGCGCTGCAGCGGATTTAATTCCGTCAGGCTCAGAAATATACGGCTTTTTTGGAACAACGGCGCTCGTTCAAAGTACGGAGAATCTACTATGAACGCAGTTCCTAATCCCTCCTTTACCGACTATAAAATTGCAGATATCTCACTGGCCGATTGGGGCCGTAAAGAAATGTCAATTGCCGAGACAGAAATGCCCGGCCTGATGGCGTTGCGTGAAGAATTTGGCAAAGAACAGCCCTTAAAAGGTGCCCGCATATCAGGAAGTCTGCACATGACTATCCAGACAGCGGTGCTCATTGAAACCCTCGTCGCGCTTGGCGCAGAAGTCCGTTGGGCATCCTGTAACATCTACTCAACTCAGGATCATGCTGCGGCAGCCATTGCGGCTGGCAACATCCCTGTCTATGCCTGGAAGGGTGAGACTCTGGAAGAATACTGGTGGTGTACCGAGCAAATGCTCACCTGGCCTGATGGTCAACTGCCTAATATGATCCTCGATGATGGTGGTGATGCCACCTTACTGGTTCACAAAGGCGCGGAGCATGAAAAAGCGGGCACCCGTCCCGAGAAAGCCAAGGCCGATGACAATGACGAATGGAAGGTCATCGTCGACGTACTGAACGCAAGCCTCGACCAGAGTAATGATAAATGGTCCAAAATCGTCGAAAGTGTCAAGGGTGTTACCGAAGAAACCACCACCGGTGTGCATCGTCTTTACCAGATGATGGAAAAAGGCGAACTGATGTTCCCCGCCATGAACGTCAATGACTCAGCCACCAAATCCAAGTTCGATAACCTGTATGGTTGCCGTGAATCTTTAATCGACAGTATCAAACGTGCTACCGACGTTATGATCGCCGGTAAAATCTGCGTCGTACTGGGTTATGGTGATGTCGGCAAGGGCTGTGCACAGGCCTTCCGCGGTATGGGTGCTACAGTATGGGTCACCGAAATCGATCCTATATGTGCCTTGCAAGCCGCAATGGAAGGTTATCGCGTTGTTGATATGAACGAAGCCTGCAAAATGGGCGAGATTTTCGTGACCACAACGGGCAACGTCAATGTCATCAATCACGATCACATGGTCGCAATGAAAAACGAAGCCATTGTCTGCAATATCGGTCACTTCGACTCAGAAATTGAAATCTCGTCACTGGAAAAATATGAGTGGGATGAAATCAAGCCACAGGTAGACCACGTTATTTTCCCCGATGGCAAAAAGATCACCCTCCTCGCCAAGGGTCGTCTCGTGAACCTGGGTTGCGCCACTGGCCATCCAAGCTTCGTCATGTCAGCCTCTTTCACTAATCAGGTGATGGCACAGCTCGAGTTTTTCACCAAGGGCGATGAGTACGAAAACAAGGTCTATATCTTGCCGAAGATCCTCGATGAGAAAGTGGCTCGACTACACCTTAAGAAAGTGGGTGTTCACCTAACATCACTCAGTCAAGCACAGGCTGATTATATCGATGTACCGGTTGAAGGCCCATACAAGCCAGAGCATTATCGTTACTAACCCTTAACCACAAAGGGCGCAAAGTACACAAAGATAAAAGATCAGAATCTGATCTGCTTTGTGTTGCTTAGCGCCTTTTGCGGTTTATAACTAAATTGAATTTAATAATGGAATCCCAACAAAAATACCCACAAACATTTAGTTTTGAGTTTTTCCCACCCAAAACAGAAGAAGGTGCAGACAAGCTACGCAAGGTTCATGTTGAACTTGCTAAACTGAACCCACTGTACTTTTCCGTTACCTTTGGTGCCGGTGGTAGCACTCAGCAAGGAACCATAGATACCGTTATCGAGATTCAAAAATCCGGTAGCGAAGCAGCACCACACCTTTCATGTGTCGGCTCAACCAAAGATAACGTTCGCGAACTACTGAATAAATATAAAGTCAATAACATCAAACGCATCGTTGCCCTGCGTGGTGACATGCCATCAGGTATGGGCGAAGCGGGCGAGTTTCATTATGCCAACGAATTAGTAGAATTCATTCGTAAGGAGACCGGCGATCACTTCCATATCGAAGTCGCGGCCTATCCAGAATTTCACCCACAGGCCCGAAATGCAGAGACAGATTTATCGAACTTCAAGCAAAAAGTCGATGCCGGTGCCAACAGTGCCTTAACTCAATATTTCTATAATATTGATGCCTATGTCCACTTTGTCGATGATTGTGAGGATATGGGGCTCAGCCTGCCCATCGTACCCGGCATCATGCCGATCACCAATTACAAACAACTGGCACGTTTTTCCGATATGTGCGGGGCAGAAATTCCACGCTGGATACGTAAACGCCTGGAAGGTTATGGCGATGACATGGAATCCATTCGCGCCTTTGGTCTGGATGTAACCGTCGAGTTATGCCACCAACTTTTGGAAGCAGGTGCACCGGGTTTGCATTTTTACACAATGAACCAGACTGGCCCTAGTTTGGCCATATGGAAAGAACTGGGGCTTTAATAAATATGGTCATTATTGTCCCGCTAACAATCCAGACAAATTATGATCACCCTGTTAGTTAAAGGCTTGTGACATCTGAAATAGAGGTAAAATATAAAGAGCAGCCATAAAGGACACTTTACCGCAAAGAGTACAAAGGGTGCACAAAGAAAAAATCAATCTGACGTTTTATTAAAAATGAGCCGTAATAGCCCGGATATACTCTCATTTTTCGCAAATAGATAAACAAAACAACTCGCAACTTTTTACGTTCTCGGCAGTTAAAATGTTTAAATGTTTAAATGGATTTAAAGGCACGTCTAAAAACTCAATCAAGCTGATGATGGCAAGGAAAAAACAAACGAAAAAGCGCAGTTTTGTACATGGATGTACTTATTTCGCGAAGCCTAGGATAGGAGAAAGCGAATTATTCCTATGTAAATGAGCATTTTGAGCTTGTTTTTAACGCAGCCAACGCTGCTTCAGTGGATTTTTAGACGTGCCCTGAACACTTAATGGAACAAGCAGGCAACCACAGACTAACAACCACCTATCAGAGCATTCCTATAAATCACCCACAATACAAAATAATGCATAAATACAATCAGCTTGGATAACCCCAGAGATCATCAAGATTCAATTCTTCCACGCCGGGGAAATGACGCAACGTCATAATTTCAAACTTCTGTTCATGGGTATCTCGTTGTACAGGTTCTTCATATACACACCCCAGTGAATCAGCAACACTTTTTACAATCGGCTGTGAAGGCTGTTCCATATTGCGCCTGATGATAATAGCAGTATCACCATTGGCCAACTCAACAAAACTACCCGGTGGAAACAGAGTCAACTCCAGCACAAAACGCATACATAGTGTCTTTTCATATTTTTCACCCTGTCCTATAAAAAAAGTCTTAAGGGCATCACCAATGGAAACCGGCTCATGTTTGCTGTGATGAGAGATGATAAAACTATAACGTTCGGCAATGGACAAGGCCTTAGCACCAATGACAATCTTATTTTTAGTTAAAAATGAAGGATAACCACTGCCATCATT
Source organism: Gammaproteobacteria bacterium (assembly GCA_022712915.1). Lineage (GTDB taxonomy): Bacteria > Pseudomonadota > Gammaproteobacteria > UBA6429 > Thiohalophilaceae > JAHEDB01. Next base: position 20,735 of record JAFLJQ010000208.1, read on the forward strand.
TAATTCATGATGTTGCAGAATAACCTTTAGCCAAGTTGCATTATTAACACCAATATCGTGCACCATTTTGGCGCTCTTTTGTGGATGCTGAGCAATCGTACGGCGTTGAGTCGCTGACAATGGTGTTTCCTGCTTCTGCATCTGTTCATAAAGACCGCGCATACCAATATTCGCCGTCAAGGTTGCCGCCAATATGCTCTGCCGATCAACATCCGGCAGATTCTGTTTTGCAAACAAAGCATGACAAAGAATTGCACATTGCATAGCATGAGCAACCGATGATGAATGAGCCTGGGGTAAATGCACTGATGCCAGCATGGCATCAGGAGACGCTAAGCAGAGCATATCCAGCTCCGCCACTGTCATTTCAATTTTTTCTTTGGCGACAGGATCATTTGCTTCGATGGCATCAAAGGCCTTATCCAGCATTTTGGTTATTTCTTCCAAACGCAAAAAAGGACTAAGTTCGTTTGGATCCTCGTTACTGACCGTTATCATACGAAAAATATCATGTTTGCATAAGGAATCGAGCTTATCCCTATCGACAATGATCTGTCCCACACTCAGCAAAAGCTTGCCACTCGGGTCGTAAATAGACCAGGCCAGTTCTTCACCAATAATTAGCTCACTAACAGCGATTTTAACCTTTTTATCCATTCTTAAAATCCAAAATAAAATCCTTACGTATGTTTTCGGTTATATCACAAGGGACTTTAGAAAATAGGGCTTTTATGGCACAAATGAAAGTATTGGCAAGCTATCGGCAGGTGCACATCAGAGGCAATCCATGCTTTAAATCAGCCCCGATAATATTGTCTGGCCAATCCCATGCGACCATAATTCACCCTCAACAATCCATTCATTCAGCCACTTCAAAATAATTTGTCTTTATGCACCTCAATATCCCCCCTTATTCCCGGCAAAAGAAAATGCGGGTAAAGAACCGACCGATTTATCACCAGAAAAATGCTACGAATCCAGGCTTGTGAGGTTCAGACAGTTTTTGCCTTAATACGACTCAAGCCATAACCATTCTTACCGTGGATGTCTGACTTAAGTTCAAAAATAAAAAGCGATACTAAATGCTAACAAGCTGAATATGCTAAACATTTAAGTAGTTCTTATAATGGGTGTCCGGCTGAGTTCGTCTGAAGCAGAATTTCATTTTCAAAGTGTTTTCTCCATGCTATGTTTCCTGTATTACCTTGCGCCTTTTCAGGAAATTGAGCATCTATATAATCTAATGTTTTTACGGTTTCTTCGAATTTATTTTGTTTTATGAGGCTTGGAACAATATTTTCTCTTAATAAAAGCAAGTGTTCCCTTTTATTAAGCCGATTATTTCTTTTTTTGAGCGTTATGTATTGTTTAGTCGAGTTTTCTCTTAAAAAATGGGAAGCAGTTATATTTCTTAATTGATACTCTTTTAATTGAAATTTGTCTCTATTAAATTCCAATGATTTTTCATATTCTTTGATTAATAAATTCTTGTATAAGTTATACTCTTTGCTTTTATTTTTATAAACATAAAGTAAAGAAAATGAGCTACAACCCTTTAAATACCATAAATAAGGATTGGTATTATCTTTAGCTAACTTAGCCTCTAACTCGGCAACAATTTTAATAAGATTGTTTTTGTGTGCTTCTACCCCATTTTTCGCAACATGATCCCGTCCACTGCGGCACAAACCTAGGTACTTCTCAATATCACTTTGCGGCGGTTCTATTTTCGGGCTAATTTCTGGGTCGTATGCATATATCAAACTCGAATATGCTATTGATAGCAAAACTAAATATTTCTGGCTCTTCAGAAAAATCTGTGGGTTGATTCCGGCTCAGGAAGCTTCCCCATCGTATGAAATAGTGCTATTTCCAGCGTTTCATAGTGCCTAAACCCATACGCTTTTCTGGTGACCAAATTTACTTTACGATTCAAACCCTCAACCGTCCCGGAAGAATACCGTTTTTTTGCT
>JAFLJQ010000266.1 GCA_022712915.1 Gammaproteobacteria bacterium
TGTGGATGCTGTAGAGAAATATATTCGTTTTTATAATTACAAGCGATTGCATTCTACCCTTGGATATTTAACACCTAACCAGAAAAAAATGGAATTGAAAAATGCGGCTTAAATTCTTTCCAATAAAACTTGACCACTACATGCATCAAGAATGGGGGTAAGGGTCAATCCGAAACGTGTAAGGGAATATTCTACTTTGGGTGGAATTTCCTGGAATATTTTTCTATGTACGATTCTATCCGCCTCTAATTCTCTTAGTTGTTTCGTCAGCATTCTCTGTGTTATAGCAGGAATAAGTCGTTTCAATTCATTGAATCGCCTAGTATCACCCCTCAACTGATAAAGAATTAGTCCTTTCCATTTTCCGCCAAGGACTTCCAAAGCAACCTCCATTGGGCAGTCAAAACTACAACGCTGATCTTCATTATTCATGGCAATTACACCTCATTTTTACGGTATACATTATGTGCCTACGTTACATAAATGTGCGTACTTACAATACTTGCATGTATAGCATAACATCAAGCTTTCTAAATTTACCCACATATAGGAGATAGCTATGAATACGAGGGAAGCAATTACAAGCCGTAGAGCGATTAAAGAATTTGATGCAAGCTATGAAATACCGCAAAGTGAAGAAAGGGCGTTGTTGTCTTTAGCCATGTTGTCACCAACGGCCTTCAATATACAAAACTGGAGATTTGTAGTTGTAAAAGATAATGAGTTGCGCCTCCAAATTAAGGAAGCCGCATGGGGCCAGGCACAAGTAACGGACAGTTCGTTATTGGTTATTATTTGTGCAGACCTGAAAGCCTGGGAAAAAGAACCTCTTCGCTATTGGGCGAATACTGCAAAGGAGGTGCAGAACTTTATGCTTCCTGCCATTGACGGATATTATCGAGGAAGAGCAGAAGTGCAAAGGGACGAGGCGTTTAGATCTTGTGGTATGGCAGCGCAAACTCTAATGTTGGCGGCTAAAGAGATGGGGTATGATTCTTGTCCTATGGATGGTTTTGATTTTGAAAAAGTAGCGCAGCTTATTCAGCTCCCAGATGATCATGTGATTTCCATGTTTGTCGCAATTGGTAAAGGAACAAAGAATGCTTGGCCAAGGGGTGGTCAACTTGATATTGACGAGGTTGTAATACAAGATAAATTCAGAGAAAAAGCCTAATACCAAGAATACTAAACTGGACACCCATTCTGACAAACACTCAATAGTAATAGGTAACAACTAGTTAGAGTGTTTTCTTAGGGTGGACGTCCTATTATCAGGTGTCCAGGCCCGCTTTATTTCTTGGAAGAAAGGAACTTCTTTATATGAGCCTTGAAAGCTTGTTGCTTTTGAGTTTGCCACTGGCTTTTTTTGTAGAGTAAATACAAGCGTTTTCGCGGAAGGTTTCTCTCTGGCAAAATTGAGATGAATGTGCCGTCATAAATTTCCTGTTGTATTGAAATGTCGAGCAACATACCAATACCTAAGCCTGTGAGCACAGATTGATATACCCCTTCGACATCATTACTTGTATGCAACATTGTCTTATCGAGCCTGACTTTTTCTTTTCTGAAAAAATTTCTCAGCGCCTCTGACGCGTTTAGGGGAGACATCAAAATAAACTTAGCGCTACCCAAATCGGAAAACCGCTTTGGGCAACCATGTTTATCAAGATAGCTCGGTGTGGCACATGCCACCAGTTGTGTTTCGATAAGCGGTATAGATATCATATGGCTGCTGTCCTGTAATTTACCTAAACGAAAAGCGAAATCTAAATTTTCATTATGCAAATCTTCTAGATGATCACTAAAATGAATATCAAATTGGACTTGGGGATGTTTATCTATAAAAGTGGATAGTACCTCAAAAATTATTGAACGACATAGTGCTTTTGAGAGGGTTATAGAAATTGTCCCACTAATGACATCATGTTCTGCAAGTAATTCCTCTTCGGCTTCAGATATTGATAAAAGTATGGCCTTACACTTTGAATAGAATCGCTTACCTACTTCGGTAATATCAAGGTTTTTATGCGAACGATGAAAAAGCTGAACTTGCAAGTCATGTTCGAGCTTCGTTAGCTGCTTACTGATAGCTGGAGCTGAGTAGTTTAACTTCAATGCGGCTTGAGTAATGCTTCCCGTTTCGACAATCGCGACAAAAACCCGATAGTTCACAAATTTAGACACTCTCTATCCTTCTCATAATATAGTGACGATTATTTTACATGGGTTCCATTTAGTTACGCAATAATTAATAAAACGTCACTTTAGGTTAACTTTTATGTGTTTTATAGTGCCCTCTGAAGTAACCCATTAGGAATTAAAATGATTGAACTTGCTAAAACCTCTATCACCATTGCCTCACCTATTAATGTCGTTTTTAAATATGTTTCAAATATGGAAAACTACAAACACTGGTTTCCTGGCGTAGTTGAGATAAAGTCGGAGAATAACTTGCCTCATGGTGTAGTTGGTAAAAAATATGTGGAAACATTATCATTGCCAAGTGGTGACACTGAATTAGTCATTGAAGTTGATCAGTGTGATATTAATCATTTGTTTCTAACAAAGGGGGATTTGATTGGGGTATTACCCCAAATGACAGTTATGTTTTCTGTCAATAATACAAAAAGTTGCCACATGAGTTTGCAATATTATAGCCGGTGTCCTGAGTTAACAGAGACCTCAGACATTATTATAGCTTTAAGAGAAGACTTGATTGTTCGTGCAAAAAATGGCGTCGCTAAATTGAAGGTGATATTAGAGTCAATGGGTTAACTGAGTTATGAATGACTAAACTGGACACTCAGGGTAAAAATTCAATATATTTTATAAATAACAACAGGTTACCCTGTTTTCTTGGGGAGGATGTCCTAATTAGTTGTATGGCAAGGTCATGTTCGAGAGAAAGAAGATGTTAAAATTGAAATATTTCACTACCTTGCAAAATACCAGTGGTGATTCAGAATACCCTTAATTCTCACTGAGAGTGATTTGTTGTATTTCCCCAGGATATAAATATCAGTATCATGGGTGCATCTAAATCATGACTCTATCTATGATCTATCAATATTCGATTTTGCCGTTGTTGATACGCGTTGAGAACGCGGCAAAAAAACTGATACATTCAATCAGAGATACGAGCAAGTTATAATAGTGTGGGATGAAATTTTGAAAAAAAAGATCAGTGCTGTATTACTGGATATGGATGGCGTCCTTTATCACGGTGAAAAAGCGATACCTCGGGCAGTCGAATTTATGCTGGCCATTCGACACTTTCCCCACGCCTTTATTACCAATAATCCCATATTATCCTCTGAAGAAATTGCCGATCGACTACAGCGACTTGGATTTTCCCGCCCCAATACGGAACAGATTATCACTTCCGCTGAGGCTACCGCTTTGTGGTTATCTCAACAGAAAGAAGATTTTCGTTATTTTGCGGTGGGTGGCGAAGGTTTACATAGGGCTTTACGTGAACACGGTACTGAAGATTTTCAAACGGCCGATTTTGTTGTCATCGGCGAGGGTGTCGGTATTGACTATGATGCGATTTCTACTGGGGTTAATTTGATTCTGAAGCAGGGAGCACGTCTGGTTTGTACGAATCCAGACCACAGCGTTGATGCACATATTGACGGTGAACATGTTGTCTTACCGGGTGGTGGTGCATTGGTGGCGCCGTTTTCGATTGCAACAGAAGTAGAACCCGTTTTTATTGGCAAGCCCCACGCTTTGTTGTATCAAATTGCAATGGACAGGCTTGGTTTTGGATCTGAGAACTGTTTGATGGTAGGTGATAGGCCCGATACTGATATTGCGGGTGCGGCTTCGCTCGGGATGCACACGGCGTTGGTCAGAACGGGGCGATTTTCTCCTGGCACAAAAATCCCCGATAGCCTACCCGTACCAGATTGGGATGTAGATAATCTGGCGGCGTTACTGCATCTCGTCGAGTAACAAAGGATAACTAGTTTAGGGCGGTTTAACCGGACACCCAGTGTGCCGAGATAAATCGGTAGTTAATCAATAGGTGAAAGCCCTACACACAGAAAGAGCTAGCCCCTCACTGTGTCCCCGAGTCATGAGCTGTTTAAGAGACACAGTTAAGCGTTGACAGGGGAACATACAGGCTCGGTATAGAGCGCCGAAATCAGCCTTGAGAACGT
>JAFLJQ010000218.1 GCA_022712915.1 Gammaproteobacteria bacterium
CTGGACTTTCTCCTTCTTCTACTTGCTGGATCGCTTTTATCCGAATATCGGCAAGTGCTTTTCGACTCAGTTTTCTTCCATCATTATTCATGACCAAGATTATACATTATGTCGCATAATTAGTGTACTTGTTAGTAAGAAACCACGGATTAGAGTCTCTCGTTCTGAAGAGCGGGCACTTATGCAGATCTGAGGTTATCTTAAGTATTCAAGCTCATTTTTTATCAATGCCTAATTTATTTTTTCTTCGCGCCTCTTTGCGCCCTTTGCGGTAAAGTGTTTTTTTGTACGTGTTTCATCGCAGCTCAATCTCCTTAAGCCTTTATGTACCCGGTAGATACATAATTTTTTAGATTATTAACGGGACAACAGTGAAATTTTATAAGAAAATGTCATAATCAATGATCAGTGGTGCATGGTCCGAAAATTTCTTATCTTTATAAACCTTTGCCTTCAGCACTTTGTCCCGCAAGCCTGGCGTAACCACATGGTAGTCAAGACGCCAACCTACATTCTTGGCATAAGCCTGTCCGCGGTTTGACCACCAGGTGTATTGATCCAGTTTTTGATTCACCACTCGAAAGGCATCTACCCAACCAATATCATCAAACAAGGTGTCCAACCAGGCCCGTTCCTGAGGTGTACATCCAGAACTCTTTTGATTGCTCTTAAAATTCTTGATATCGATTTCTTTATGTATCGTATTCCAGTCACCGGTAATGATGTACTCACGTTTTTTACGACGCATTGATTTCAGCACATCCATAAAACGCACCATAAAATCCAGCTTGTTGGTATGGCGTTCATCGCTCGATGATCCAGAAGGCAGATAAAGCGAGGCCACGCTGACATTGCCAAAATCGGCCTGAATATAGCGGCCCTCCGTATCGGCATGATCCCAGCCCAGCCCGGTGATCACCTTATCGGGTTTGCTTTTGCAGTATAAGGCGACACCACTGTAGCCCTTTTTTTCGGCATCGAAGTAATAACAATGGTAACCCTTGGGATTAAACACCTCAGGAGGGAGTTGATGTTCCTGTGCTTTGGTCTCCTGAATACAGACCACATCGGCCTTTTGACGGGCCAACCACTGGAAAAAACCCTTTTTTTCGGCAGAACGAATGCCGTTGACGTTTGCTGTTATGACTCTCATGGTGTTATCTGTCGTTGCAAAAAGGGGTATCATACCCGACCCGAAACCATTTGAAGACTATTTCCATGCAAGATTATCAACAAGAATTCATCGACTTCGCCCTGCAAAGTGACGTACTGCGCTTTGGCGAATTTACCCTCAAGTCAGGCCGTGTCAGCCCCTATTTCTTTAATGCCGGTCTATTTAACAGCGGCACCATGCTGGCCAAACTCGGTCAATACTATGCCGCCGCTATCGTCAATAGTGGCATTGAATTCGATGTCTTGTTTGGCCCAGCCTACAAGGGCATCCCCCTCGGCACCGCCACCGCCGTGGCCCTGGCCGAACACCATGACCGCAACATACCATTCTGTTTTAATCGCAAAGAGGCCAAGACCCATGGCGAAGGCGGCTCTATCGTCGGTGCCCCCCTCAATGGTCGCATCCTGATCATCGATGACGTCATCACCGCCGGCACCGCCATCCGCGAATCCATGGACATCATCCATACCGCTGGAGCCAAACCCGCTGGCGTCATCATTGCACTCGATCGCCAGGAACGAGGCAAAGGCGAGCTGTCCGCCATCCAGGAAGTCGAACAAAATTTCGATATCCCGGTGGTCAGTATTATCAAACTGGAAAATTTGATCGCCTATCTGGAAAAGCAGACAGGTAAGGAAGAGCAGCTCACGGCCGTGCAGACGTATCGGAATGAATACGGCATTTAGTCATAACAAAATGTACCGACTGATTCATCAAGATTGGAGCTGATGAATGAATCTATAAAACCGTATTTTAGTCACCCCCTATTTATACAGTTTCAAGGAGCCGAGTACTTAACTGCTTAAGGAGGTTGAAATGAGCAGGAGACATGAAAATTGTTTATAAAACACATTTTACCGCAAAGGTCGCAAAGAAAAATAAATTCGGTAATGCATAAAAAATGAGTTTAAAGTCTTCGGGTAAGCTCTAATATGAAACAAAATAACGTTGCAATCCTTTGCGGTTTAGATCTTTAAAATGGATTAAATACTTACGGGACAGCAGTGATGTCATATACACGGCGGTTCTAGGATTCTGGCTCCATGCTTCATCCAATCTCCTGCTCTGACCTCCATGGAGGGAGGAAATGAAAAAGGATTGTATGGAACAATCCTTGCCATGCAGTCATCTGCGCGACGCTTCCTTGCTCTCACAAATAATCACTATTTATAGAAACACCCTTAAGTCTGTCATTGGGGCATTAATCTATTTTTTTTATTTATTGATTTAAAGGGCGCACGTTAAACCGCAGGTATAAAAAATGGACTCTTTCAAGTCTGTTGAATCGGTTGGTTAAGACCGGGGTGGTTTACTTATTTCTAAATGTTAACCGATTAGGCGGCAGTGGCGTACATAAGTAGGGCCCCTCTTCCTATAGTGGTCTAATAAAGTTGGAAGGTATTATAGCTTAATAAACCTAAAAACTAGTGGAGTACTTATGACGAAGACACGAAAAGCGAGAGTCAGTTTCAGCCCTGAACAGAAATTGGACTATGCAAAATTAATGGTAGA
>JAFLJQ010000226.1 GCA_022712915.1 Gammaproteobacteria bacterium
ACCCTAATTGAGTCAGATACGATCAATAGAGACTCAACTATACAGTTATTAGAAATATTAGATCGCAAATATTTTTATGCAAAAGAAATTATTGTTATTCTGGATAATGCTAAATATCACTACTCTCAAGAAGTTAAAGACGTCATTGAGCAAAGCTCGAGGTTAAAACTTGTTTACCTGCCCGCCTATTCTCCAGAGCTAAACTTGATCGAGCGAGTGTGGCGTTTTTTTAAGAAAAAAGTACTCTACAACAAATATTACGAAAACATAGATAGTTTTAGAAAAGCAAGCATAACATTTTTCAAAATTTTGATGACTACTCCTATGAACTGGAATCACTACTAGGCGGTGGCGTTGAAAATTTTAGTTAAACCTAAATCTATAACGCTACGGGTATAGTCAACAGCATCTCTCATTTTACCACTTTCATTCAATTTCTTTCTTACATTGCGGTGTAGGTTAAAACATCGCTTTACTATATAATGCAAGGTTTGCCCCCTTTCCCCCCTTTCCCTTTGTCCTTTTCCCTCATCTACTTTCTTAACGCTAATTTTATTTTGGCAAGACCTTTGTTGGGATCTACACCGATGCCATGGCACAATCGGACATATTCCATAACGTCCAAACGGCGTTCTAGTTGTTCGACTTTAGCAATCCAAGAATGGGGGACATCAAGTTCTCCTGCTAACTTGCGCATACTGATACCTTTCTTCTCTCTGCATGACCTCAGCCAATCAATAAGTTCTACGTATGCTGCTGCGTGTATTGTTTTTTGCATGTACCTATTTTAGAAACATGCTACAACGTTCCCAAATTAGGAACATGCATATAGGTACACCTATCTAAAATATGGTATTATGAGGAACTTACCCAGACACCCAGTGCGCCAAGCAAAGCTATTTAACGTGGTTGTCCGTAAGGGCCTTCGCCGCTTCAGCACGGCGCTCATCACTCTTCCGTTGAGCTTGGTGGTGGCGATCCTGCATTACGTCTGAGTTCACGGCTAATTGTCGATTGACTCACACCAATAGTGTCTGCTATTGCGTGTTGGCACATACCGCTTTTCTTTAGGATGTAAATCTGGCATCGTTGCTCGTAGGATTTCATCGTCGCATCTCTTGTCGGAGTCAAAACGGTCAGCCTACAGCTCACTGGTCGCTTTTTCTACTCGTTCAAGTTATGCACTTATTGGTTGAATCCAAGATATATACATAAGTTACATTATTTAGAAGGGTATAAAAATGAGCAGTCTATTTGAACGAATTGGTAGTCAAGCCGCCGTGGACAAGGCCGTGGAGATTTTTTATCGCAAGGTGCTTGCCGATGATCGCATTAATGAATTTTTTGATGGCGTCGATATGGAGCAGCAAATCAATAAACAAAAAGGTTTTTTGACCATGGCCTTTGGTGGACCCAATAATTACACCGGTAAAGACATGCGTGAAGGCCACAAACATTTGGTTGCACGCGGGCTCAATGATAGTCATGTAGATGCGGTTATTGAGTTGCTTGGCAGTACTTTGCAGGAACTAGGCGTGGCGGCAGAAGATATTCAGGCGGTTGCCGACATTGCTAATAGTGTGCGCGATAACGTGCTGAATAAATAAGTTATTATGTCACATATTATCTTTGATGATCAGCGCATCGAGCTTGATGAGGGGCAGACGGTCTTGTCTGGCCTGCTCGACCACCATTACGATATTCCTAATAGTTGCCGTTCTGGTGTGTGTCAGACTTGTTTAATGCAAGCGGTTGATGGTGAGATTCCTGAGATAGCCCAGGTAGGGCTTAAGGATACCCTAAAGGCACAAGGCTATTTTCTGGCTTGTAGTTGTGTACCGCAAACACCCTTACGTGTGGTGACTACCCAGGCCGATGTCTTGCGTTGCTCTGCAACGGTCATTAATCAAACTTTACTCAGCAAAAATGTTTTACGGCTACGTCTAAAGCCTGAACATACTTATGAGTATCGTGCTGGTCAATATCTTACTGTTTGGAAGACCGCGACCATTGGTCGTAGCTACTCCCTGGCCAGCGTGGCGGAGCTTGATGATTTTCTGGAGTTGCACATTCGTCGCATTCCCAATGGCATTGTCAGCAACTGGTTACACGATACAGTCAAAACGGGTGATATACTTCAAATTCAGGCCGCTACGGGTAACTGCTTTTATATACCTGGTTCACCAGAACAGAAAATTTTATTGGCCGGAACAGGTACCGGACTGGCCCCTCTCATCGGTATTGCACGTGATGCCTTGTTGCAAGGACACACCGGTGACATTCATCTCATCCACGGCGCAACTCAAATGGATGATCTGTATTTGCATCAGGCCCTACTCGACATGGCGATGCAACACCATCAGTTTCATTACCATACCAGCGTATTGCAGGCAGATCATGTCACGCCGCAAATTAGTACTGTGCCTCTCGAACAACAGAGCATCGATGTTGCCGTCAATCCTGCTGACTGGCGAATTTATTTGTGTGGTGACGTCAATATGATCAACGGCTTGAAGCGAAAACTTTTTATTGCTGGGGCGAGCATGAATAATATTTACAGTGATCCGTTTGTCGGCAGCGTTGACACTAATCCCACCAATCCGGACACCCATCCTAATATTGACATCAAAGTAGAACAAGCGTAATTTCTGTAGCAGGAAAAATATTGATTAAAGGAGTTAGCCATGCCCAAACCCCGCTATGCTCAAGTCTCTTTAGACGCTACACCCTATTATCTCTGTGTCTCCCGTTGTGTCCGTCGTGCCTTTCTATGCGGCACCGATCATTTTTCTGGTCAAACCTATGAACATCGCCGAGACTGGATTGAAGACAAGCTACTCGAACTGGCAGATATTTTTGCGATTGATATTGCGGCCTATGCCATCATGTCGAATCATTACCATGTGGTGTTACACATCGACAAATCAACCAGGGAATGGATGAATACGCAGGAGCTTGCCATGCCACTTGCCAGAAAGAAACGGGTATCACTTGATGCCACAGGGTTCAGTTCGTCAGTAACTCACTATGCATTCATATTTACATCCTGAAACTGATATAAATCCGCACGTTTAAGTAATGACAGCTTGTTTTCAACAATATTTAAATTGAAATAATGAAATTTTGTTGTGATCTTGATTTTAAAAAATGGCTGTCTATGTTTTTCATTCATACATATCTGCTCGTCTTAGCCTCATGTATGGCCTTTCATTTCGGATTTTTTCTATAGTTTCTATGCCAATTTCTGCATAAAGAATTTGTTCTTGGTCATTAGCTTTTGCAACAATATCACCGTTTGGATTAATAACGATAGATTCACCACAAAAATCCATATTGTCTTCAATTCCTACCCTGTTACACATAGCAATGAAGCCCCCATTTTGCATTGCTGAAATACGCATTTCCCATTCAAACATTTCCATAGGCTCGACTCGTGTATTTGCAGTTGGAACAATGATGATCTCAGCTCCACGCAGAGCGCAAGTACGAACACTTTCTGGAAAGTGACGATCAAAGCAAATTACAATTCCAATTTTACCAGCAGGAGTATCGTACACATGAAAACCTGAATTAGATGGAGTGTAGTAGTCCTGCTCATAAAAATAAGGTGCCTGAGCAACATGGACCATCTTTGAAATGCCTAGTAATTCCCCATCCAAATTGATTACCGGGGAAGCGTCATATCGGTTACCATTCTCCTCAAGATAAAAATTGGGTATGGCTATCAGTTTAGTTTTGGCGCATGTCACTCTTAATCTGTCCACTATTTTATGATTGATATCAATTGCGTACATAGAAACATCACGCTTAGGGAATTGAGGGGAAAAGGGAGAAAATTGAATTTCCGGAAAGCATATAACATTAGAACTGGCTTCTGCGGCATTTTCCATAGCAGAAATTGTTTTCTGTAAATTATCTGCCATATCATGGCCCATTCTTGATTGAACTAATGCTATTTTCATTATGTACCTTGCTGCTTAAAAATAGTCATGGTAGAACCGCCAGTTTCCCGAAGGCCCCCACACAGATCCGGACGTGCGGAACTACCGCATCCGGCTCTTCAATCATATTATTCGCCCGTGCTCGCACGGCCCCTACCTAGTACCAATCAACCACTACGTGAGAACGCTTCCCGACTCGCAATGGTTTAATCGCAAAGTACGCCAGTAGCGCCTTCAATCCCAACCAGTTATAACTATGTCGTTGGCTTCTACGATTTAACCACTTATAGAGGCTCCGCACAACGTGACCGTAGACCCGATGCAGGCTACGACTGTTGTCCGGTAAACCAAAATAGTTTGCGATACCGACCAGTTTTCGCTTCAGTTCCGGCAGCAACACCTTGATAGGGCGGTGCCGGTTGAGTTTGATCCACTGATGAATTTCACTCATCATCTGATGCTGCTTTCTGGTCGATGTCCGACAGCGCAATCTTGCCTCACCCTGACGGTCTTTGCTCCAGAAGAACTCAAAACCCAGAAAATGAAAGCAACGACGTTTGCCCGGATGGAACCGACTGAATCGGATCAGCCGGGTCTTTTCCGGTGCAAGCGCCAGATTGAACTTCCCTAGACGGTTCGGCAGTTCACGATAAAACGCGTGTGCGTCCTGCCGTAACTGAAACACAACGACAAAATCATCGCAATAGCGAATCAGCATTGCCCTGCCTCCACACCGTGGCTTGACCACTTTCTCGAACCATAGATCCAACACATAGTGAAGATAGATGTTGGCCAATACCGGTGAGACGACACCGCCTTGCGGGGTGCCTTGGGTGGGTTTAACCACCCGTCCCGTCGGTTCAACCACTTCGGCCTTCATCCATTGCTGTATCAATGATAACAAGCGTTGATCATCTATCCGCTGCTTCAACATCGTTTGCATCCAGTCATGGTTTACCGTATCGAAGAAGCCTTTGATATCCGCTTCGACGAGGTAACCATAACCTTTGTATTGCAGATTCAGTCGTAAACTGTGGATAGCACCATGCGCGCTTCGCTTCGGTCGATAACCATAGCTATTAGGCAGGAAGTCTGCCTCGTAGATACCACTGAGGAGCTGCGCGACACTCTGTTGAACCAGTTTGTCCTCCAGTGT
>JAFLJQ010000217.1 GCA_022712915.1 Gammaproteobacteria bacterium
CGTCTACAACCTCGGGGCAGGTCTCAGCCGCACGGCCAACAGCAGCTTTACCGTGCCCACCACTCTCGCTCCCGGCACTTATTATCTGGGTGTGATCGCTGACCGTTACGATGCAGTCAATGAGACCAATGAGGGCAACAATACATTGCTGTACACAACAACCATCACCGTCCAATAGGGCGGCCTTTAACCCTTGTAAATAAAAACGGCCACTTTAAGTGGCCGTTTTTTTATAACTCACCTATGTCGGATTCACTCAGACTAATAATTGTGAAGTCTGTCATACCCAAAATGGCCACCATAATAATGGTGGGCATGATAAAACGGCCCATTTTGATGGTTCGGTTTGCACACAATGTTATCTACACAATAAGCAGTTTGCCGCACCTCATAAGCAGGCCCATCAAACTCATGTCCTGGCCAGCCAGGCTAAGGGGCCTGGTATTGACTGCACAATCTGTCATAACGATCCGTTTGCAGATCCGCTGCTCTTTGCGGATATGAAACCCCTGGCTACCACCACCGTGTGCGATAGTTGCCATAACCCTAATGGCTCATACCCTGAGGCTGATGAATTATTTAACATCGATATCGGGGCCAAGGCCAATTTCATTACCGGGAGTATCTATAACGCGGATGGCTTAACACTCAAGACCGGCAAAGAAAAATGGTGTGCCACCTGTCACGATGAGCAACAAAGCGTCAGCAATCCCGGTGGTTCACCCTCCATCAATGCCCCCAATGTGGTGGGTGACAACAGCACTTATGGTTACTTCGCAACGGGTCACGGTAAGAGTATGGATAATTGCCTGGAATGTCACGATGCCAGCAAAAAGCATATCGATCGTGAACACTGTACTTACTCGATTGTTGAAGCAACAAACAGGGGAAATAGTTATCGACTTAGAACATCTAATTTAAAAGCAAACGAACAACTTTGTATTAAATGTCATGATCAAAATGCTCTTCTGAATGCCGGTGGACAAAGTAACTTTAATGGATTTTATTCAAACGGGCATAGTCTAAAAGTTTGGAGTGATTTTTATTAAAAATTTCGTCAAACTGACACTGACTATAATGGATATGTTGATAGCAAAGTAAGCTGTACGGCCTGTCATAATGTTCATGGCTCAAAAAATAATGTCATGATTAAAACAGGTGAGCTACCTGCCTGGACACCCATTTTAAGGAATAGTGAGTGATCATTAACAATTAATTAAGTTGCGTCTATTTAAGAGAATCCAGGCTCAAGTCTCAGTGCAATAAGTCGGGTTTCTTAGGCTGGGTGATGATGGACACTTGTTGTCATCGCTTATAACGCTGATGATACTCAATTACATTACGGCCTTGGTCTCGAATAAATAACATTATTCCCCCACTGGGTAAGGTTATTGGGCCTTCAGTAATTTTGAAATTCAATTTGTTTAGTTTAACGTCGATTGCAGCAATATCTGAAACATCTAATGCCACGTGAGTGTATCCAGGATGTTTTTCAGGTATATCCATAAGTCCATTATTTTTTATACCTGAATTTGCGTTTAAAATTAAATTCATTTTAACGCCTGATGGATGTTCACATAAGGGTAAATATGGTCGTGGAAGCCATTGAAAATATCAGCAGTAGTATCTCTACTGCAAAAATTATTTGCAATTTTTGATTCTGATGGATAATATCGCCATTATTCCTGCCGTAGTATGTCTATTGTGATTTTTTTAAAAAGATACACGATGGTTTGATTTTGAGATTGTGTGCAGGAAATAAGTGGAGCCAGGCAGCTTGTGACTGCCTGACGCCAGATCATCAACCCCTCAGGAGTGAAAGGAGAATAACCCGTGAAAACTTATATCATCAACTACGGTTGCGACAACCGCGTAATTATAAAACGCTGCATGATGCCATTCAGAAGCATGCCCGCTGGGTGCAGGTGCTGGAATCGACATGGGCGGTAGAAAGTAATCAACCGCCCAGACAAATCCGTAATTATCTCGCTCAACACCTGGATCAGGGGGATGGTTTAATTGTCACCAGTGCCTCAGGTGAAGCGGCATGGATGGGGCTGGAACGGGGGGCTTCAAGTTGGCTCCAACAAAGCGTAAGGCAAGAGGTGGATGCCTGGCATTTTATGAATCAAGCACGCCTCCCCTGTGGGGCGTGCTCCAAATTAAACTCATTGCCGCATTCAATGTGGCAGTGTACAGGGAGCCTCTAAAAACTCACTTAAGGCGATGGTGGCAAGGCGAAAAACAGTGAGAATGCGGAGTTTACACGCAGTAAATGAGCAATTTGAGCTGTTTTTCAACGCAGCCAACACGGCTTCAGTGAATTTTTAGAGGTTCCCTACACAAGAATGAATGTAATGAATACGGCAACACATCTAACCATGAAGCTGCGGCAGTTGGCCACCATCCGCTCGGGCTATGCCTTACGGCAGGGCATCAAGTCGGTCGAAAATGGCAATGTTCATGTGATTCAAATCAAAGACATCAATAAGCACAACCTTATCGACAGTGCATCCGTTACCCGCACCCAGATAGATAACATCAAGCCAGAGCAGATCCTCCAAAACGGGGATATCCTGTTGCGGGCGCGGGGTGAAAACCGGCAGGCGGCCCTGTTTGCCATGGCCCAGGCCACCTGTTTGGCCGCACCCCAGTTTTTAATCATCAGCGTTACCGCAGAGCAGGTGTTGCCCGAATATATCTATTGGTATATCAACCAAAAACCGGCACAATCCTTTTTGAGTAAAAACGCTGTGGGCACCAATATCCTTAATATTCCAGCCCAGGCACTGGGCAAATTGCCTATTGTCCTGCCCTCACTGCAAAGGCAGCGCAGCCTGATTGCGCTGAACCGTTTGGTGGCAGAAGAACAGCAATTACTGCAACAAAAAATCAACAACAGCCGCAGGATGATGACCGCCATTGTGCAGCAACTTATCAAGGAACCTTAATGGCCAGTCAGCAAGCAATGAACCACCCGATCAACCAGGATGAGATCAACAAGGCCGCCTGGGCCGTCTGTGATACCTTTCGTGGCGTGGTCGATCCCAGTATTTATAAAGATTACGTCCTCACCATGCTGTTTCTAAAGTGTGTCTCCGACGTGTGGCAAGACCACTATGAGGAATACCAACAACAACACGGTGACGAGCCGGAATTGATCAAAGAACTGCTCAAGAGTGAACGTTTCGTGCTGCCCGATAATGCCAGCTTTTGGTTTTTACACCAGCATCGTAACGAACCCGGTAATGGCGAGCGCATCGATCAGGCTTTGCATGCGTTGGAAGAAGAAAACCTCACCAAACTACGTGATGTATTTCAGGACATCAGCTTCAACTCCACCCGCCTCGGAGACGAAAAACAGAAAAACGACATCCTGCGTCATATGCTGGAAGACTTCGCCAAACCCTCACTGGATTTAAGACTCAGTCGCATCGGCGATCTGGATGTCATTGGCAACACCTACGAATACCTGATTGGTGAATTTGCCTCCAGTGCGGGCAAAAAGGCCGGTGAATTTTATACTCCGCCGCAGGTTTCCACCCTTATTGCCCGTCTGCTCGACCCACAAGAAGGCGACGATATCTGCGACCCTGCCTGCGGCTCGGCCTCCCTGCTGATGAAATGCGGTCGTCGTGTGCGTGAAACCTTCAATGGCTCCAAAAAATACGCCCTGTTTGGACAAGAGGCCATCGGTTCCACCTGGGCGCTGGCCAAAATGAACATGTTTCTGCACGGTGAAGACAACCACCGCATTGAATGGGGCGACACCATCCGCAACCCCAAATTGCTGGATAGTGAAGATACTCTCAAACACTTTGATATCGTCACCGCCAATCCACCCTTTTCACTGGAAAAATGGGGCCACGACCGCTTCACCGAACATGCTGACCTCTTTGGCCGCTTCCGCCGTGGCTTGCCACCCAAGACCAAGGGTGATTACGCCTTCGTGCAACACATGATCGAAATCATGAAACCCAAAACCGGTCGCATGGGCGTGGTCGTACCCCATGGTGTTTTATTTCGCGGTTCCAGCGAAGGCAAGATCCGCCAAAAACTGATAGAAGAAAACTTGTTGCACACCGTCATTGGCTTGCCAGAAAAACTCTTCTTCGGCACAGGCATCCCTGCGGCCGTCCTCATCTTTAAAAAACAAAAAGACGATAAAAAAGTCTTATTCATCGATGCCAGCCGCGACTACCGGCCCGACAAAAATCAATACTACCTGCGCGATGAAGACCTCGACAAAATCGAAGCGGCTTACCACGGGCGCAAGACCATAGACAAATACGCCTACCTCGCCAACCTGGATGAAATCAAAGAAAACGACTACAACCTCAACATCCCCCGTTATGTCGATACCTTCGAAGAAGAGGAAGAGATCGACCTCATGGCCGTGCACAAAGAACGAGAAGCACTGAAAGTACAACTGGCTGAACTGGAAGGGCAGATGGACAAGTATTTGGAGGAGCTAGGCTATGACTCATAACCTAATGTCCTCCACTTACCACCAACGCCGCCACCCCATCCTCGTTCCCACGCTCTGCGTGGGAATGCATACAGGCCGTGAAAAAGGTACTGACGTAGAAGAAGCGTTAGCGTTACCTCGTCCCCATGCTCTGCGTGGGGATGCATACGGAACTCTTTTCGGGTGGGGTCTGCATTCCCACGCAGAGCGTGGGAACGAGAAAACTAACTGGCTGAGCTGGAAGGGCAGATGGACAAGTATCTGGAGGAGTTGGGCTATGACTCATAATCTAATGTCCGCCACTTACCACCAACACTTTATCTCCGCACTCCACCTCATCCTCGTTCCCACGCTCCGCGTGTATAGTGGTCTAATAAAGTTGGAAGGTATTATAGCTTAATAAACCTAAAAACTAGTGGAGTACTTATGACGAAGACACGAAAAGCGAGAGTCAGTTTCAGCCCTGAACAGAAATTGGACTATGCAAAATTAATGGTAG
>JAFLJQ010000026.1 GCA_022712915.1 Gammaproteobacteria bacterium
TTTTTCTGTCTTTATGTTCTTGGCCAGTTGTCCTGCCAAGGCCCTCATCTCTTTCTCGTTCATCACTATGCTCATTATTAATTTTCCTGTAGGTTAGGGTATTAATTAATGAGCAGTTACACAATTTAATTTACAGGCTCAGCTTCCTGAGCCGGAATCAACCCACAGATTTCTAAAGAGCCAAATAAATTTACAACAATCGTGCTATGAAAATTTTATTTTCATCCATGTGTTTCGTATAGTTTTTACAGTCTTAACGAGCTTTAAGTAAATCCAGTTTATCCTTAATTTTATACAAATAACGTCGCATAGGTGACGAAACAAACTGCATGGTTTTTATCTTTAACTCTAACTTCGCAATTCGAACTTTATAATTAGACTTCTTTCCTTCTCCTGCTAAAAAATCGTAATATTTCAATTCCGGTTTATCACAATAATATTCGATTGCATACCCTATAGTTAATGATCCCATTGCTATTTTTTTATCTACCCCATCTTTATAACCACTCTGGATGTTATAGCTCCGTTCACCCAAGACCAGATCAAATGTGCAACCAATAATTTCATTATCAAGCCGAATAATAATACCACACACTTGTATAGCGCTATATGCAATCAACTTAGAGATAAATTCACTATGTCGAACATAAGAAATATCTTCATCCCAACGATGCAAATGAAAGTCAGTTAATTTTGAAAGAATATTTTGAAAATTATGCGAATCTACAGGTTCTATAGTGACCTTTCCCAGAGAATTCAGTACTTTTCTACGATTATATACTTTAAGACGAGTATTTTTCCCCAGAGTTTCAACATAATTGATAAAAGAGGTTTCTACATTGATCCCATAAGATTGACTTTCTGATTGTATCCTTTTGTAAATTTTCTTAGTATCTGCGAATTTTAATGACTCTAAGTATGTGACTGAATCAACGATAAGGTCATTTAACCATAATTCATCAAAATCTATTTTTTGGATTAAATAATTAAACACTTCCTTAATACAATTTTCAGATGCTTTTGAATCTGCTATACACTGTAAGTATTCAGTTCGAAAACTACCTGAGCCACCAACTCTGGTTCCTAAAAATTGCACTATCTTAACAGGATAAATATTTTTTATTTTTTTCGTACTTAAATAGAAAGGCGCTAAACATACAAGCGTATTACTGTCATCATAAACACCCAACAACAATAAACTGTCGTTATTCAGTTTACCATATGTTTCCCACCAACTAGACATCCAGTGCCATGATAGAAATAGTCGATCAGCATCAGAGCGGTTTAGAACATCCTGCCACTGGTCTTTTAATGTTGAAAATTCCATTGATGAAAATTGATATACACGCAAAATAGTTTCGCTTAAAATCCTATGTTATGTGACGGTTTGTCAAAAAAATTATGATTGCTTGGTTCATTTAACATTAGTTAGCTGCACCACAACCTATATATTGTACTCTTTTTGTGCAGGGATATAATGACCGTATTTCTAGAAAATAACCTGTATGACCAAATGCATGGTGGTATGAAAATATTTTTCTATTTCACATTATTCATCAACAATAATCTCAGAAATTCCTCGTATAAGAATTCTCGCAGACCGATTAATGGTTGTATACAAAATATTAATGCTATCACTATTTTCACCAATAACCGTTTTAGTTGAAATTATTCCGCTAGGATGGCTTATTCGTACGTTTTGATTTTTAATTGTCACACCATCTTTCTGATGCAACAAAGATCCAGGAATCATTGTTGCCGCACTGATACATATCGCCCCTGTAACAGGGTAAGCTTTGTGTGTTTTGTAGCGATTAATAACACGAGCCACAATTTCACATTCTGGCTTACTTTGTTTTTTTCCCTCAGGGTAAGTAAAAATTGCTATTTTAATTTGCTTTGCGAGAAAATCAGTTTTCTTGTATAAGGATATTTTTTGCGCAACAACTGTTCGCAATGACTCTACCTGATTTTTAAAATCCTCCATGCTATCCAGCATCGCAGGTGATTCGTCACCTCTTAAATTAAACGATTTTGCATTAAAAAACGCATATAGAGTACCGCAATCAACTATAGAACAGGTATATTCTTTGCCATCAACAAAAATTTTATCGATTGCCTGACCTGTAGGCAATAGATCACCTGTAATTGATCCAGAAGGTTCTTTAAATGTCAGATTAACTTCTGTTCCGTAGCCGATAACACCATCAATATCTTTACATAAAGTTACAACATAACTATCATCTTTAATTGGAATTGAAGCAACCAAATACTTACCTGTGTTTAAGTTGCGAATTTTTACTTTGGTAGATGGAGATGTTTTTTTAACCAAGCCCATTTCCAAAGCAAACAGCCCCGCACCTGCCGCGAGGTTTCCACACATAGTACTGTAATTAATACTAGACTCATCAATGCCTACTTCACCAGACTGATAGTCAATATCCACGTCATTATCAGATGAACATTTGATTAAAGCAACTTTGCTGGTAAGTGGATCACCACCACCAAGACCATTTATTTGGCGAGTATCTGGGCTACCAAACAAAGATAATATTATACTATCTCGTTTATTTACTTCTTGTGGTAACTGAGTGCTATTAATAAAAACACCCTTTGTCGTACCACCTCTCACTATTGCACAGTCGATCTTAAGCGATGACATATGGCCTCTAATAATTTTTTTTAAACACAATATTTAACATAGCATGGTATATCTATTCTGGTATTCAGCCTGGCTTGCTTAATACAAAAATATGTACGTCCGCTATTGTCCGATATAAGAAATTCAATCTTAAAAAACGCAAGCATTTATGCAGTATTTCATTAGATTTAATGGCTAATTTTCCACCAGAAAGAATTTTTCCATTTAGCCGAATATTACCAAAACCGATCTGCTCTTCTTCTACAATACTAAAAGGCTGATTTTTAATGCATGCAAGAATCTCATTTCGTGAAATTGAGCGGCCAATCTCTTTATTTTCCGGCTTAAAAAAATTAAATGGTAATGTCGTGACGTATTTAACCAATTGAATTGGATCCAGCAATATCGAATTATATTTATTACGATAACTTACGATTGCTTTACCTCCTGGTTTTAAGAGACGATAAAGCTCGTGCATGGTTTTATCAATTGATTCTGCGTAACTGATGACGCCAAGGCATACAACACACTCAAAAGACTCATCGGCCATGGGTACTTTTTCACATTCCGCCCGTATCAAGGGGAGTTCTTTGACTTTTGTTCCTAACTCCCTACGAGCGTGTTGCAGCATATCAAGTGAATAATCAATACCAAACAGATCATAATTATGAGTTTGCAGTTGGGTTAGCACTGGCCCTGCACCGCACCCTAAATCAAGTATTGCAGCCCCTTCAGAAATATTTTTTAATACATAATTAACGGTAAATTCTCTTCGTTTTCGGAAAGAGACAGCCTCAACATTAGGTGTATCCGAAGTATAGATGTCAGACCACTTATCTGCATCAGCTGATTTTGAAAATCGTTGTTTAGCTTGTTCTTTCCATTCCATAAAATAACCCTTAGCACTAACTTATTTGAGAATATTTTTAATTTTTCCAAAAATGATACTTTTAACAACATTAAAGTAATAATTCAATGACATCAAAAGGTCATCCGATGCATATATTGCATCAGCCTGAATGGAGCGAGCGGCTTGAAACCAGTCTCGGTAGGTCATTTTACCCTCACCAATTAATTCTTTTGCCGCCCAAAAATCCATAGCCAACCATGCCCAGCGCTGACCATCTTGCCATTCCTTAACAGATGGTAGAGGCTTGCCAATCTTACTAAAATATGCGATAGAGGGTAAATCAACCCCTGATGCTATTGCACAACCAGTCGTATTTACCGGTCTTGCATTAATTTCGATAAGTTTATATGTGCCAGTTGCAGGGTCCAGCTTCCATTCAACACCAGCAATGCCATGATAATTTAACAGTTGTAATAATTTTATAGATTGCTCAAGCACGATTGGATTGTGACAGGATTCTGTCATCGTGCAATAGCCAAAATCAATTGGGCATTGACGAATTTTTTTTCTGATAAAATATGAATCAGGTTCATACTTTTCATCTAAAAACCCCAAAAATGTGACCAACCTCTCATCTCGACCACCTATTACTTCTTGTATCATAAATTCATATTCTGGAACAAAGACTTCTTCTGCTCGCTGGAGAAGTTCTTCAGCATTGTCTACCCTAATACCTTTTTTTCCACGTGCTTTGATTTTAGCGGTCTTTAACTTCCATTCAAATGACACATTAGGCTTAATTACATAGGGGTAATTAGAAATTGTTTTCGAGAGCTCAGTCACGTCTTCCATTGTGGCCGGAAAATAAGTCTCTGGAATAGGAATTCCCAAACTATCAGCTGATGCATATTGAAACCGCTTATTATTAATTTGGCTAATAGAATTCCAGTCTGGTGCTGGTATCAAATATTCTTCGCTCAACTGTTGGTAATATTTTCCGACAAAATAAGAACATTCATCCACAGCAGGGAGAAGTACTTTTTCACCAGGGTATTTTTGTGTCAAGGACAATAAAAAGTCCAATAATTTTTCTTCCGACTCGTGCAAATAAGGACAATATTCAACGTGTTTGGTATAACGCGAGGAAATAACTGCGTCAGTTTTATTAGTTGTAATCAACACCACCGGAACTTTGCGTCTGCCTAGTGAACGAACGACAGCCAAAGTGCTTAAATTGTATTGTTTGTCTTTTGCTCCAGTTTCACTAACATGATTAAAAACGAAACAATAAGGTAAATTCATTTTGTTATCCTGATTTTTATAAGTCCAGCCTGATTTTCTGAAAGAATCTGCATCATTCCTTTATAGCTAATATGCGGCCAATTTATTACCTTAGCTAAACCGCCATCAGTTATAATAAGCAATACGTAATATTTCCTGTATAATATCGAAAAAAATATGTAAATTATATACTCTATCGAAAAAAACATGTAGATTGTACACTATTTAGACTGGCGCAAGGACCTATTAATTCCCAGAACAAACCAATTCAGACCATAAAATATTATCCCTAATTACAATCTTGCACTTTCGTTTCATGCTGTCTTTGCGAGTAGTATATTATATAAGCGAATATCAACTGATTATACGGGAATTTCTTATGCCGTTATTCTTCCCATTTTAGAAATTGGTGTCAGAGGGTAATGCTGTTTTAAATGGTAAATTCTAAAAGCCAGTTGAACTGTTTGGACATCTGCCTTAGGCATGATATTGGCAACACAGTTATATGTGTCAGTCGTACATGATGTATTTGATAATTGTTAATTGTTAATTGTTAATTGTTAATTGTTAATTGTTAATTGTTAATTGTTAATTGTTAATTGTTAATTGTTAATTGTTAATTGTTAATTGTTAATTGTTAATTGTTAATTGTTAAT
>JAFLJQ010000164.1 GCA_022712915.1 Gammaproteobacteria bacterium
AGTCAGATACGATCAATAGAGACTCAACTATACAGTTATTAGAAATATTAGATCGCAAATATTTTTATGCAAAAGAAATTATTGTTATTCTGGATAATGCTAAATATCACTACTCTCAAGAAGTTAAAGACGTCATTGAGAAAAGCTCGAGGTTAAAACTTGTTTACCTGCCCGCCTATTCTCCAGAGCTAAACTTGATCGAGCGAGTGTGGCGATTTTTTAAGAAAAAAGTACTCTACAACAAATATTACGAAAACATAGATAGTTTTAGAAAAGCAAGCATAACATTTTTTCAAAATTTTGATGACTACTCCTATGAACTGGAATCTCTGCTAGGCGGTGGCTTTGAAGGTTTTAGTTAAACCTAAATCTATAACGCTACGGGTATATATATTTTTGTATTTGGCATCAACCAACTTTTTCACCTTCCCTTTTAAATCAACAATGTAGACTTCTTTCAAAATTACACCATCCATTTCTTTCATTTCTACATCAACACCTAAAATCAATTTATCCGACTTGAGCATTTTCAAACTAATATCATCTACAAATCCTTTATAACCGGGAGATTCTAGCCATTTTTCATATTTAACTATTTGATGGTTATTTTTTGTATCCGCCTGAGTGATAATAATCCGTATCTTATCACCAGCATGTTCAAGACCCATACGATAAACCAGCACCTTTAAATAACCATACTCCTTACCCTTTTCCCAAACACCAATATTTTTTGAAAGCCAGAGATCAGACAAAACAGGCGCAGCATCCTTTGCCATAACAGGATTGGAAATAAACAGCGCAATTGCAAATATTAAGGCATTTCGATATGACATGGATCCCACCTTTGTTTAAAGTCACCACCCCAGATCAAATCTTCCTGCTTGGCCAATTCAGACAGATCTTCGATGTATATAATAATTATTTGACCATCTCTGAGCTGTGCATCAAACATACTAATCCATGGTATCACTTGGGTCATCATTAATAACAACAAACTCTATTGGTTCTACATCAGTAGCTGTCGACGGTTTAATATCATAATATTTCACCAAGTATGCTGTGGTAGCACCAAATAGTGCGATGATAAAACCTAGAGTGATGGGATCTATTATACCGCGCATATTTTTCACTACTCTTACCTCTTAGTATAGTAATCAGTGTTTGAGTCTGAATGTCTTGCCTGTCATCGCTACACTGTTATCGCAATAACTATTTGTGAACAAGACTAAACTATGCGATATAATTTGATAATATCATGATTGTGCATTATATTTATTCTATTTTCGAATATATGAATGCATACTTATGAATGTACTATTGTCTATGAAAGTATTTCGTCGGGTTGCTGAAACGGGAAATTTTTCTGAAGTTGCTCGTGAACTAGCAATATCTCAGCCCACAGTAAGTAAACATGTTGCGGCTCTTGAGAAGCATCTAAATGTTAAGCTCCTTAATCGTAGTACCCGCCAGTTAAATTTAACTGATAACGGTAAGCAATATTACAACAGCTGCGTGCATATACTTGATGAGTTACTGGAGACCGAATCAACGCTGCGTAACCAGCAATCTTTGCCGACAGGTACGTTGCGTATCAATACGCCAGTCACATTTGGAGAGCTCAATATTGTGCCACATCTGTGGGAGTTTCTTGCTGATTATCCCGATCTAAAGATTGACCTTATTATGGATGATCACTACGTGGATTTGGTGAAGGAAGGTGTGGACATGGCCATACGGGTTGGACCACTAACTGATTCGAACTTGGTTGCACGTAAAATTGGTGACAGCCCCCGTGTAGCTGTCGCAAGTCCTGACTACCTCGCAGTGAGAGGTGAACCTGAAACCCTGCAAGATCTCAAGGCACACAAATGCATTGTTTATACATTACTAACAACTCACAATGAGTGGCATTTTACCGGGCCTCAGGGTAAGGAAGTCATTCGAGTTAATGGTAACTTTAGTGTGAATAATCCTCGTACAATTCGCCAAGCTGTCCTGGCCGGCCAGGGTATCGCAGTTACCCCGCTATGGTTGACTAGTGATTTAATTAACAAGGGACTGGTAAAAGTAATTCTTGAGAAATATGTACCGACCTTGCTAGAAATTCATGCCGTCTATCCAGAGAGGCGTTTTGTACCTACTAAGGTTCGTTGTTTCATAGATTACATTCGTACAAAATTAGAGCAGAATTAAATGACACAACAAAAAGGAAGTCCCAGCCCTTGTGTCTAGCGGTACATGAAGGGCATGCAGAAACCTCGAAAATCTATTCGTATCACTCCATATAGCTAGATAGTACTTCTGTTATATAAGCTGTATTCGTCTACTCCCCACACCTTGTGAGCTAAATGCTCCTTCATCTAAAACACTCTACAAAACAGCTCGTTGCCTAAAGATCATTGCTTATTTATTCGCAATTGGAATAAATTATATGCATAGAAACACTATTATAAATGTTTTGCGAATACTCTAGTATCTCTGTCAGATTCATTAGGCATTTATCACCATTAACAAACTAGGAGCAACCCATGACAGTGACTGGAGAAGAGCGTTTATATTCTGAATTTTTAGTCGAAACCAAGTGGCTAGAACAACACTTGGACTCACCCGATCTACGGGTGTTCGATTGTACTGTAAATGTCATGCAAAACCCGGATCAGGTGCGGGGTCAGCAAATTCCATTCATTTACCAAAGTGGTCGCGGACATTTTGATGATGCACATATCCCACATGCTGGATTTATCGACATTGTAGGTAAGCTGTCAGATACATCTGCTGACCTACCTTTGGTATTACCGTCGGAGCAACAATTTGTTGAAGCGATGAGCAACTATGGTGTCGGTGACGGCACAAGGGTTGTGCTTTATAGCTCGACAGAACCGAATTGGGCAGCTCGAGTCTGGTGGCTGTTGTATGCGTTTGGTTTTGATAATGTTGCCATTCTTAATGGCGGCTGGGGTAAGTGGACTGGCGAAGGGCGTCCGGTTTCAACCCAGGCTTGTGCATATACACCTGAACGCTTTACCGCCAAACCACGTCTTGGTGCTTTTGTTGACAAGGGTGAAGTCCTGGCAGCAATTGGCGAAGATGAAATTCGTATTATTAATGCACTACCTTCCCCGATATATACGGGGGCCAGCAATATTACCTTTGGGCGCAAGGGCCGGATTGCTAACAGTGTAAATATACCGTTCGATTCCCTGCACGATCCGAATACAGGAAGCTATCTACCTGTTGATCAATTACTGAGAAAATTTGATGAGGTAAGCGCCAGTAATGCCAAGCAGGTCATTACTTATTGTGGCGGTGGTATTGCCGCCGCTAACAATGCATTTACGCTGACCATGTTGGGCTATGACAACGTCGCGGTATATGACGGTTCCATGCTCGAATGGGGTAATGATGCATCTCTACCGATGGAAATGGGTTAACAGGGGGACATTGCAATGAGTGAAATTGTAAATAGTGCTATGCATGATTACTGGAATGGTGATGGTGGTCAGATTTGGGTGAATTTCAAGGACAGGATTGATACAAGTCTAATTCATTTTGGTCAGGCAGCAATTAATGCAGCTGCACTTGAAATTGATGATCGGGTACTCGATGTCGGTTGTGGTTGTGGTGATACTTCAATTGCAATTGCGGATCTAGTAGGGCCAGATGGCCATGTGCATGGAATTGATATCTCTAAACAGATACTCACTCAAGCCAGGCATCGGGTGACAACTGTAAAGCTGAGCAACGTAACATTTGAGTGTGCTGATGCACAATCAAGTCAATTTGAATCGAATTATTTTGATGTTGTGTTCTCACGTTATGGTGTAATGTTCTTCGACGATCCCGTCGCGGCATTTACTAACATCCGGCAGGCATTGAAACCCGGTGGGCGCATGGCCTTCATTTGTTGGCAGCCAATCAAAAACAATGAATGGGTCAACCTACCGCTCGAGGTTGTAGAAAAGCACATTGACTTGCCGCCAGCAGCAGATCCGGAGGAACCAGGAGGGTTTTCTTTTGGCGATCCAAACAGGGTAAATAATATCCTAACCTCAGCAGGCTTTGCCAGCATATCAATACAGCAATTCCACTCATTTTTTAATGTTGGCGCGGATCTTGACGAGGCAATGAATTTTTTGACGCACATCGGGCCAGCTAGTAGTGCAACCAAAGCAACTGATGTTGGTGAGATAACCCGATCCCGAATTACCTCTCAGTTACGTACGACGCTTGTACCTTACGAGACGGAACACGGTGTGAGATTGGGCGCGGCGGCCTGGATCATAACTGCACGTAACCCGCTATGAGGAACAGTGTGTTGAAAACGATTAAGAACAGTGAAATTAAACTAAAGAGGTTTAACAATGAATAATCATGTATCGAGAATGGACCGCATTGCAGAGGTGCTTGCCGATAAGGTTATACGTTGGCGTTGGTTAGTAATACTAGTAACACTAGTTGTGGTTATGCTGGTAGCAATTGGTGCGCCTAAGCTAACATTATCCACTAGTTATCACCTTAAGCACCAGAAACCCTATCAACAACAAGTGGCCATTTAGTGACTTGTGTTTGATGGAGGGAGATGGTATCTACCGGGTTATCCCAAAACTTTGGAAATTTCCCGAGCCTGTAAATTAAATTGTGTAACTGCTCATTAATTAATACCCTAACCTACAGGAAAATTAATAATGAGCATAGTGATGAACGAGAAAGAGATGAGGGCCTTGGCAGGACAACTGGCCAAGAACATAAAGACAGAAAA
>JAFLJQ010000180.1 GCA_022712915.1 Gammaproteobacteria bacterium
GCTTGCCCAAAGGCGCGACGGGGGCGGCGTTGATGATCTATGCCAGTGGTGTGGACGAACCCGAAGCGGTGCGCGAAACCGTGGCGATCCTGAAGCGGGCGGATATGGCACCGCTGGATGTGACCGGATATGGCACGCTGGGCGAGCGGCTGGAGCAGGGGCATGACATTGCTGACGATGAGCGGGATCTGATGCAGCGGGCGCTGAATGAAAACAGCGTGATCGTGGCGCAGATGACGCCGTTTTTCGAGGATCAAAAACCCGCCACCGCTTTGAGGTGGGCATTATTCAAATCAACGGCCTTTTCAACCGGCAGAGAAAACCGCCGCGCAAAATCCTCACTATAAAAAATCGAATAATGCGGTGTCACCAGCACCGATTCAAAGTTGCCTAAATCGCAGGCAGAAACCATTAAACTGGTGGCAACCAATAAAATTAAATGCTTAACCTTCATTTAAACCCGTTCTTAATGCTCTTGGCCTTATTCTTCATCGATTCCCCCAGGCCACCCGTCTTAGTCCTTTGCCCCATATTGCACAGACACATTTAATGACGCCGGATCAACCGGCAGGGCGTTTATTCGGTCAATCATGGCACTAACACTTTGTAGTAAAGCCAAGGGCACATCAAAGCGGTAGTTGTTTTCTGGGTGTTTGATATTGAGTGGGTCTTCCTGTGCGAATTCATAACCTTCAATCCCGGTTTTTTTAATCAATACTTCAGCTGCACCATTTTTCACATCAAGTGACATACAAGGCACAGCCAGTGAGGCCATATTGAGATGGGGTAAAATCTGCTCTTTATAGCGGGAATAGCCAATAGTGGCCACTAAACCAGTTCCTGTGTCTGAGATGAACGTGGAGCGAAATAAGGCGGGACTCGAGTTCTTAGAAAAATTTTTGAAATTATATTGATAATCTACGTCATTGGAGTTTCTTATAAAAAAACTTTCACTATATGATTTACCTGCATATGTGTTCAACCCATTTGGCGAATATAATTTTATTCCGTCATCATAATAAAAATGAATATTGCATTCGTAACGTCTATTAATCTTCTCAATACCGATGGCCACCGCTTTAAGGTGGGCATTATTTAAGTCCACGGCCTTTTCGGCCGGCAAGGAAAAACGTCGTGCAAAATCCTCGCTATAGAAAATTGAATAGTGGGGTGTCACTAGCACAGATTCAAAATTGCCCCAGTCGCAGGCGGACACGGTAAGGCCGGTAAGCGCACTAAAGATTAAGGCTTTCATCTTCATTCAGGCCAGGTCTTGACGGTATTGGCTGTGTTTTGCCAGGGTGTTGACCATATTGTCGATGCTATGTTGCGCCAAATGACGCGATGCGCCAAGGATTTTTCCGTCACCCCATTCATCCACATAGATCTCTTCCATCCTGCCCATATGCTTGCCTGTGGCGCGTATGTGGAGCACTTGGGATGTATTGAGTTTTGACAACTTATAGCGTCCCAGCAAATAAAGGCCATGACTCGCCGCATACGCGTGCACCATCCCCGACGCGTTAAAAGTCACCGTAGGTAGGCCACCTTGTTTGGCCGACAATAAAGAAACTAGCCCCCCCCCTAGTGAATGACCTGCCAAATAGAATCGAACATTGTCTCCCACTTCTCTTGCAATAACATTTCTTGCGATATCGTAATATTTCTTGGCTTCTTGAAACTGATGAGGCACTCGACCAAGACCTATCTGTAAATTAGCCAGATAATCTCCCCAGTCATCATTCGTATCGGTTCCCCTTATTACGTATGCCGCCTCTTTTTTTTTCTGATTTAGATACAACCCCGCATAAAAATTTTTCCCTGTTGGGTGTCCATAATAATATCTTCTGACCCAACCTTGAAAAGTTATTTTTGTATTGTTATAAACCATGCTAGACAATTTTGTTAATTCAAATACACTTGCCATTTGTAACTCCTCCTGTCCCTTTTCCCTTTATTGACCATCATTTTCAACAATGATAGTCAACTCGCCTAACATAAAATATCCTGCATCTTACTCAATAGCGATTAGCTTTTACTCTTTCGATTTTACCTACGCTACAGTACGACGGTAAAATTACCATTCATACCATAACTAGAATCCTCTTTTGTCATCATAAAAACCAGCGTTGTATATGGGTATTCAGATGTCGCCAGACCGGTGTAGTCACCATCATTCGCCTGTGAATCCGCGCAAGATGAAAGCGGAGCACTTACCGTAAACAGATTGGTACCAATAATTCGAGTAATCGTACCATTTATCAAACGACAACCATTAAAGTTACCATTCATAGTATTATTTCTGTCATTCATAGACCCATCGCTAGCAATAGTGTTCTCAAATATTTCCGGACCTGTACTCCCGCCAACATGAGAAGCCCAGATTTTCACAATATTTAATACAGCGGCAGTTTGACTATTGCTTTGTGCATAAGTCAGGGTAAATGATCCCCTCCCTGTTATATCCCCCGTTATTTCTGAACCGGCATTGATATTACCGGTAATCGCGACAGACGCTTCCTTTACCCCATTCGTATATGCCACGGCGGTGGTTGTAAAACTATTCCCGGTAATGACCATATTGCCATCATAAAGCAACCCATTGGCGACACTCATCATCATGAGATGACCGTTATAAACGATAGCCTGAAAAGCCGAATCAATAACCGTTCCTGCACTATTCGTTAATGTGCCTTGTTTGTAATACCCCGTTGGATTAGCATCCGGTGTCGGTGCCGGATCATCACTCTCCCAAAAACAACCCTGCAACAAAACCAGGGTCAGTAGGACAAAAAGGACGTGGGGGACTCGGCGTATTTCAAACAACGGCTTCATGGTGTCGCTCCATATATATAATACGTAGTCGTGATTTCAAAACATTCATCTGCCTGTGGGCAGGTGTATGAAAACCTGCCACACGGCATTAATTTTGTACATGGGGGCAATACGGTGGCCCGATATTCCATTTTTTTAATCCTTCTCCTGCCACAACCTGGGTTATGGGCCATTCCCTTGCTCTTCGGCAGTCCTGCCACCCGATGAAAACGGGTCGGTGACGTTGCGAACTGGTTACTATTTAACCAGACACCTTTATCGGAGCAGATTGATTCGTTACTGGTGAAAGATTATATCCTTATTTTGTTCATTATTATCCCATAAAAACAATAAGGCATTGTGATTCGTCGTTTCATTTTTCAATTTAACGTATATTTTAAATCACTGCTGTCTTATTAAGTATTAGATCTATTTAAAAATCTAAACCACAAGGGCAAGGGGTCACAGAGATGTTTTATTTATGTATTCAAGAAAAATAAAAATCTTCCCAGGGTATTCTGGCTTCTTTTTTATAAAACGGCAGATTAATTTTTTCGTTATGGGATTACAAACTCGCATCATAACCGTAGCTTTATCATGCAAGTCCACCCTTTGCTTTTTCTGCTGCTATTTTTGTTTGCTGGTTATTTCACCATACGAGCTGAGCAATGCCTGAACGCTATACACTACTACGATTAGAAATCCATCTGGATGCGCAGACCGGCCATGCGAACACTATCCGAGCCTCGTAGCTCAGATTGCACGACATTCGCCAGGATCTTGATTTGCGGATTGAGGTACCAGTTTACACCGAATGTCATGCCACGAAGTCGGCCTCCTTTGACTGGCCCATCATCAAGATCCAGGCGTGAGTAACGCAAGGCAATCTCCCAGGCCCCCGCTCCCCAATCAGTTTTAGTGGAGAGGAAATTGCGTGTTGGGTGAACACGACCAAAACGTCCTGTCCGATAGTTATAAGGTCGATTTTCTCCTGTGGGAAACCAACTGACGGCCAGATAAGCCGCCTTGAAAAGGGGATCCTTGTCCTCATCACTGTCAACTTCAGCATAGATGGTCTCGGCCTGCAAAGACCAGGGCCCAACAAGGAGAGCAAACTCCAAGCCTAGAAGAGTACTGCTTTTAGCATTGAGTGTGCCGCTATCGGCAAAGTTTGGGGCCAGATCCATTTCAGGTTCTGCCTTGAAACGGATCTTGCCATCTAAGTAGTTACGGTGGCTGTATGACAGGCCTAAGTGAACCACCTGAACGGCGCTGTTCTCATCCATCCAGGGTAAAGCCGTTGCACGAACAGTCACCGCACGAGTGGGGTTTTTGCCTATGCCGCGATCCTCCTGTCCGCGGATTGATCGAAACAGGCCTGCTGCAACGGTGCTGCGTCCCATCTTTGAGGCGTGATTGACTAATACACCGGTGTTCCGTGATGGTCTCAATGCGGACATGACACTGCGTTCGAGGAACATTGCGTCACGGCTTGATGTTGCCCATTCGAATGAGACAGGTTCTTTGAGGTGACCAACCCTGACCGTAGGATCGTGAGGCATATTTCGTAGCCCTGCGTAAACGGTCTTGATTGCCAGTTCTGAATCAGAGAAGCCCGTCTCCATTTTGAAATAAAACTGATGCCCAACCGAACCTTGAAATGCAACACGCGCCCGACGGATCTGAGAATCGTTATTTAATTCGCCCACCTGTGATTCGAGTATGTCATTGGAACCAAAGATAGCCGTCTCGCCTTCGATACGTGCCTTTAATCGCAACTCAAGGTATTCATTTTCAGATTTAAAACGAAAACCCTCTGACCAGAAAGTCCGTGCCGTTGGTGATAAATCAGGTTGCTCGAAATTGGCGAGGGCTTGAGTCGAAAAAAGCAAACCAATACTAATGAGGAGTACTGCAAGACAACAACGGGCTTGTTTTCTGTCTTCAGGCAGACTGAATTGTTTCATCAGGAATGCTTACGTGAGTTGTCATTCAGTGACGCAGACCAGCTTTGTCCGATCACGAAGGCATAGACTTCCGTACCAATGGACAGGGCCGCCCGAGTAAGCAGCAGGGGCACCGGGCCAAACAATGTCCACAGCGTTCCGCCGATCAAGGGGCCAACAATTGCCCCGGCGTCACGACCTGCACCCATCACAGCCATAACTCGCGCCCGGTTCTCACCTCGTGCGAGGGCGGACTCTGCCATTAACGCACCCCAGGTAGGTTTGAAGGCCGCACTGCCCAGCGTGTCCACGGCCTTGGCGATGTTGAATCCCAAAGGCGTAGGCATGACAGCATACAACAGTGACGACAGTGTGTTGGCGATGCCGCGCACTGATAACACGAGCCTGCGGCTTATGTTATCACTCAGCCATCCAAAAACGGGGCCGCTAATCAACATGACCACCGCACTTACAAGATAGAGTCCGCCTGCTGCGGTTACGCTCATACCAGCGTACTCAACGGCCAGGATCGGGAGTAAGCCTCGAAGCATGCGCCCCGTGGCGCTGACGCAAAAACCGAACCCAATCAGTGGGCCGAGATCGCGTATTATGTTCATAGTCCGCTCTTTGCGGGTTCCAAAATTTTCATCTGTGTTGGTTTTGAAAGCTTTATCTGTGTCGGTGCTGAAGTTTTCATCTGTGTCAGTTTCGAACGTTTCAATGCTTGCCCCTTTCGGAACGACCACTTCATCAACCGAACGTAAAAGAAGCAGGATCGGCAACATGGCCGGTATCAGGGCAAAGGCAAATACGAGGCTGTAGGCACCGACCCAGAACCCAAGCATGACA
The DNA here is from genome assembly GCA_022712915.1 of Gammaproteobacteria bacterium. Taxonomy (GTDB): domain Bacteria; phylum Pseudomonadota; class Gammaproteobacteria; order UBA6429; family Thiohalophilaceae; genus JAHEDB01. The sequence continues at coordinate 5,610 of JAFLJQ010000180.1, forward strand.
CCAGCGAGAGCCTTGCCAAGCGAAGTCGCGACGCTTTTAGCGGTTCCATACCAGGCAAAGGCACTGGCCAGGGATCGACTGCCGCCATGAGAGGCGATCAATGCGTACAGTGCCGGGTCGCGCATGCCTTTGGACAATCCGCGTAACACCTGAATGGCGAACAACACCCACGGCGTAGAGGCAAGCAGAAAAAGAGCCAGAATGGCCACGCGCATGATGGTCGAGATGATCGCGGCACGCCGATAACCGATGCGATCGACAATCTTTGCGAGCATGGGTTTGCATAGCGCCGATACGCCAAGATTGAGTGATATAAGCAGCCCGATGGCCGCCATGCTCATGCCAAGTGAATAGGCATACAACGGTAACGCAAACGATATGATTCCAAAGCCGAAGCGACTCAGAAAACCTTCAAAGACCAGGGCAAGCATCGAACGTCTATTGGTGGCGAGAACCTCAGTCATTGAGAACCTTTCGGATGGCTTCGGCACCACGGACAGCCGCACCGCCACTATGTGGCAAGTGCATGTTATATGCTAAGAGCTGTTCTCGTTTTACAGCGTACCTGTCGCAGCCCAAGGCGTTGATGGCCGTTGCGGCGAGGGTCTGCGGGTCGTTGCAAATGTCACCGGCCTGCCAAAGTAATGTTGGTGGCGGGGCACTGTCACTCGTCACGAATTGCTCTGGATCGGGGTTTAAAAACACGATGGGTCGATTGAACCAGAGCCACTCGTAACCTGCTGATGAGATGTCGGCAACACAAACGGCGGCGGCGGCAAAACAGGGCAGAATATTCCCCGTCTGCACGACAGAAACTGTTTTGCGAGCATTCAATGCGGTCAGTTGATCCACGATGTTACGGTCGTAGTGTGGTCGATTCGGGTTAAATATGTTGGGGTGTGGTTTGATCAGCAGATCAAAGTGTTCGACGAGAGAGTCAACAACACCGGGTTCGAGAAAGCGTTCGATTGAGCTGAAGCCACCTTTACGCCATGTTGGTACGTAGATCAGGACAGGTCGCGTTTGCTGTGAAAATAAGGACAGTGGCTCGGGTGGCCTATCAAATTTGGCGTAACCGACAAGCTTATGGGCTAACGCCCGGTTTTGTGGATGGGCATGTAATCGATCAACCTGTCGTTGACCAATACATAGCGCCATGGCATAGCGGCTGAAGTCACGCTCAACGGTGAACGGTTTATCGGAGATGCCGTGAAAGATTTGCACTACTGGCGTGGACGCTGGATGTTCGTCTGGACGCAGCCAGCTTGGTGTGACCACTAGATCAAAATCATCCAGGTTCTCACTCACAGCAAAGAAATGTGCAAAGCCCTGATAGTCTTCGTGCTCCATTGCCTGACTCGGTGACGAAACAACGAGATGGTTACTATAACGATGGTTGTTCGCCGCAAACTGCTCCAGGTAGGGTCGCATTGCCGCGAAATAGTGGAGGTTTCTGGCATCCCGCAGATACCATGCGATGCGCCGACTCATCGTGCAATGGATGGAACGGCGGCCCGAACAAACTCGTCATAAAACCAGTCCACCGCAGCCTCGGTTGCCTGACCGGGATGATAGAAGAGATCCGCCGCTCGCCGTTGCCGCTCAGCAGCGTGCAAGCCGGGCTCGGCAAGCTCCTTTGTAATAGCCGTAACGATGTCTTGAGGACCCTTTGCGATTGTCCCGGTACTGCGGGCAGCATAATCGACGAAGGCTCCTTTTTCCTTTGTAACAGAAAACACGTCTGGGACATCGACAAAAACCAGTGGTCGATCCAGCAATGTAAACTCATTTGCCACCGACGAAGCGTCCGTGATTAACAGATCTGTCGCATGCAACAGCGGGATAACATCAAGATCAGTGACAAGGCGGCAATGGGCATTCTCAAGCAATGCGAGACCATCAAGTTGATCAAGCTGGTTTCGCGGATGATCATGCGCTTTCACCAGCAGGTCAAATTGATCCGACTGTGTGATAGCGCTTATCAGCGCGGGGCCGAAGAGTTCCATGGAGTTGTGCTCGGCTCCGGTCGGTGCGTAGAGCAAAACCGGCCGGGTGCCATCGAAGCCGTATTGACGAAGGGTGGTTGCACTGTTCAGCGACCCGTCGAGCAACCTATCTGTTTTTGGAAAGCCTATCGAGACAGCCCGAGGATCGTCCTGCTTGAGGATGCCGAGCTTGTCGAAGAGACGTCGCATGTACGATCCCACCAGCAGCAGGTGGTCGTAGCGCAGATTCTCAACTCGAACACCTCTGTTGCGCATCGACACTCCATGGAAGATCTGCACTGAGGCTCTGGCATTTGCCAGGGGCACGATCTCACCGCTGGAAGCCGAAAACAAAACATCGAACTGACGGGCCGACGCCTCTTCGACAGAAAGCACTCGATCAGCAGGAATGCCAAGCTTACCGTAGAGTTCTTCAGGATGCAGGTAAGTAAGATTAGGTCGATGTCCCGTCTTATAACCTCCAGTGAACCACACCTCGATGGCCGAGTCGGCGCTAAGGCGCTCGTAGAGAGGAAGAAAACAAAGTGCATGCACCGGTGCATAACCACTGAATACTACAGACAGAGAAGAAGATGTTTTCATCCGACACCTCGCGCCAAACGAGTACCCACCACGACTGAGTAGTCAGTAAGCACCGCTTCGGCCTGACTAACAATGGCGTCCAACTTGGTTTCCCAACCGGGCACAAGGGTGCGCAACAGCGAAATTTTTACCCGTAGTAGAAGCGCCGCAACCACGTGCCACTGTAATCGTTCATGATCTACGACCCCACCAGCTCGCTTGTAACTGTCGACGAGGACAGTGACGCGTTTACTTGAATCGGCACCTAGTGTCATGCTCGATTCAAACAGAATATGTGCGATGAGTCGTCCAAGATCAAAATGTGGATCACCACCAGCAAAATCATCCCAGTCCACGATAGCGATGGATGGGGCTTCTGTTGGATCAAAAAGCACTTGGTCGCCAAAGAACTTACCATGAATGGCCACGGGCTCCACCTCACCGAGGCTTTTAAGTCGGTCAGCCAGCGTGCAGATCAAATCTTTTATTCTATCTGCCAACTTGGGAAGGGCCAGGGTAAGATCAGCCAGCAGCAGGTGTTCGATATCCTTCAGCTCCATGCTAGATAGGCGTATCTTTTCCGGTACTGAACCCAGAAGATGAATAGATGCCAGCGCGCTGCCCGTATCAGCAAGTGGTTGTAGTGAACCGGTCAGTAAATAGTGACTGAGCGGGATGCCGGGCAGGCTATCCATCACCAGGGTATGCATCTCAGGTGCTGATGCTATCAGGCGGGGCACCCGAACCGGGAGGTCGGCCACAACATTCAGCGCCGCCGCACTTTCCCGATACTGCTCTGCGCTATCAAATATCTTGGCGTAATATTGTTGCCCGTTGCTAGAAAACCGTAACAGCGCGCGGCGCATCGGCACATAACGTAGTAGCTCAATGGCCTCAATGTTACTGGTATTGAGCAGCACCCCTATAGTTTCGGGCTCCATGCACTTCGATAAGGCTGCGGGCCTGGGGACATAAGGTAATACCCAGGCGATGGTTCGCCATGCTTCGATCACAAAAGACGGTAAAACATCGGGCGGACTGTCGATGATTGGGGATGCCGCCAAATCGTCCTTGAAGGCACTCTCGGAAGCACGCGCGGAGAACATGATATCCATTTGACGCGGCGCTTCATTGATTGGAGTGACCTCCACCCGTAACACCACTCGTGCCTTGTTGAACGGCCGGTAGCGAATCCAGACTTGCTCAGTTGTGATGGCCGCTGGTCGTGAGCCGGACCAACACTCCCAGGCATCAGCAATGGCATCGGTTGCTCGTTCGCTCCTCAACTGACGTAGCGCCCAGTAAACCGGATCAGTAGCATAAGTCATATGACTGCTCCGGCTAAGGCTACGTTTAAAGGTGCAACAGCGGTCTGAATGGCCGGCCCAACCCAACGTCTAGCGCGAGTCAAGTCATGCTCGTAGTCAATCTCAATCCACGGTAGATCACTCACGTCAACACCATGCAGAGGTAAGCGCTTCGCAACACGTTCGACTGCCGAGGCTAACCAGAGATTCTTGCCTCCAGTGCGAACCAGGTATTCCGCCTGGTCGAATAACAGACGCATTGCCTTACTGGAAAAATACAGAAGGCCGACATTTTCGCCCGAGGTGAGTTGGTACGGTAGGGCCTTGCTCATGGCCTGAAGGCGGCCATCCTCCAGTTCAACTTTCATATGTTCATTATCGCTGCCCGAAGTTGAGTCATAGGCAAAAGTGCACTGTCCTTGCCTGATTAGACGAGTAAGCACATCGGGATGAGCGAGTACATCACAATTTAAAATAACGACGGGGCTCCTGACCCAGTCGCGGCACAGGGATAATGAGTAAAGACTGTTGGAACTCGACCAATTCGGGTTATGCAAAAATTGTGCGCGGTCACCAACAACTGCTTTGACAGCATCTGCCTGATAACCCGTAACGATGCACACCTCGTCAATGCCTGCTCGTGATAGGGCGGAGAGCTGAAGATCAATCAGTCGATGTCCATTAACCGTTGCCAGACATTTGGATCGACCTTTGATGGCGTCTTCGAGGCGACGACCTCGGCCCGCTGCGAGGATGATCGCCTGGATACCAGAGTGCTGTTGTGCGTGTATCGCAGGATTTGTACCAGACATGCGTTTGGCTCGAGATTTTACGATGTGGCGCTTTGAAGAAGGTAAGTCTTTGAAAGATAAAATACTCATATTATTATTCCCTAATATATTTCCTAACTATGTGATCAGAAAATATCGAAAGGGCCTGGCGCTACACAACCAGTGTTTGCGGTTTCAGATTATTTGTTGCCACAACGCCAATTTACCCAGTATCTTCAAAACCACCTGATATCGTTCATTACAAACTTTCTGTAGCATACGCAAAGGGCTAACTGACAAACATGACGATATGATGAATGTATGATTAACATTGGATTAATTTTCTTGCTATGCGCCTGGTTGAACATCCAGAAAAGATTATTGGGAAGGTGAGGATAAAAGGCATATCCAGATATGGCCTGTGACCGGCTGATTGCAGAATTAATGTTGTATTAATCTTCGCGCCACTCGCGTAACGTATAATGAATGTAGAATTTAGCCTTATGCCACAATGACTCAGAAAATAATGATAAGCCACACCAAATATCTACCAACATTAATGTTTCGAACACAATTAATGGCGCTTTTCGCTCTGTTCATAGTATGCATCGGTGCAACGGGCACACTCGCCTACTGGATGTCGAATCGTTTTCAATATGACCTCGAACGCAATCGGCTCGCACATAATGTATACGAGCAATACCTTCAGCTCAGGACACAAACCAACAGCATCTTTCAACAGTTATTACATACGTCGATGACTAACAAGCTTGGAGGCATGGATGATTTTGCGGCCTCCCGGCGACAAATCAAAACAACGCTGGCGAACGTACGCGATGCTGTCGTGCTTGAGGTCTCATACGTTAAAGCTGATGAGGAGGCCAACGAAAAAGAAGAACTCATAACGGTCGGCCTTATTGATGCCGAACTACGCGGAATTCTCAATGATCTTGAGAAAATCAATATCGCTACCCGCGAGGGAATGGTTGGGGAAGCTAAGGTCAGCATGATCTACAGACTTGAGCAAAGAATAAAAAATGTCTTTAATCCTTTAGTCGATGTGGAGCTACAAGATGAGCTGGAAGAAGCACAACAGAAGGATCGTGCCGCGTCGGTCTTGTGGCAAAGGTTAGGCTACGGAATAGAACTTTTTGCCCTATCAATCATCGTGATCGGTCTGGGGTTTGGTTTTCTCCTCTTACGCCGGCTACGCATTCCACTGGATGAGTTAATGCGTGGCACCAAGGCGCTCGCGGATGGCGAGCTTACTTATCGAGTGCAGGTCAATGGTCATGACGAATTTTCTCAAATCGCGTCTAACTTTAACCATATGGCTGACGAGCTCAAACACAAGCAGGAACTTCTCGAAGAGGCGCGCTATGTGCTGCAAACCGAAGTCGGAGAAACAGCAGAAGAACTGCGAAAAGCCAATGATGCATTGAACCGGACAGACCAGTGGCGACGAAGATTTTTTGCCGACATCAGTCACGAACTACGCACACCACTGACTATCATCCAGGGCGAAACTCAATTTGCCTTGAGGGGCGATGTGAAATCGCCTCATGCATACCGTGATGCACTAACTCGTGTCCTGGAGCAGGCAAAGCATCTTTGTCGCCTGGTGGATGACTTACTCTATATTGCTCGATCAGATGGCAGCGCACCGCATGTAAGGTTGGAAAAGGTCATATTGACCGAGTTGGTATATGAGGTTTGTTGCAATGCCCAAATACTGGCTGATGAAAAAGGCATCGCTATAGAGTTCGAAAACATGAAAGAAGTCGTCACCATACGTGGTGATGAGAATCGCATGCGTCAGTTAATACTTATCTTGCTGGAAAATGCGCTACGCTACACGACCCATGCCAGCAGTATCCGCGTATCTGTCCATAGCCGAGATGGACAAGTTATGCTCAGCGTTACCGATCGCGGTATTGGTATTGCAGCCGATGAACTTGAACATGTGTTTGAGCGCTTTTATCGCAGCCATCGCGCTTCTACTATACACAATACCGGGATGGGTCTTGGACTTCCGGTCGCCAAAGCGATTGTCGACGCGCACGAAGGGACTATTTCCATAGACAGTGTTGAAGAACAGGGTACAACGATCACGGTTATGTTACCGGCATTCAACCATGATCTGAGGAAGGGTGGGTGAAAGTACTGGTGATTGAGGATGACTCACGTGTTGCAGATTTTCTCCACCGTGGACTACGCGCCGAAGGCTATGATGTAACGGCTGCGAATAATGGAACACAAGGGTTTGAGCTTGGCCAGACCGGGGAATTCAGTATCATTATTTTGGATCTTATGCTGCCGGGAATGCATGGCCTTGAGGTCTGTCAGGCACTGCGAGCACACAACTGTCTTACTCCGATCCTGATGTTGACCGCAATGGATACTACCGAAGACAAGATTGATGGCCTGAAGTTTGGTGCAGACGACTATATGACAAAACCCTTTGATATAGACGAACTCCTGGCACGTATCAACGCCCTGGTGAGACGTGCCACACAGTTCGAAAGTAAGTCACAAAACCTTGTCGTGGCAGACCTTGTGTTTGACACAGAGACTCTGATCGTGCAGCGCGCAGGCAATACGATCGAGCTAACCGCCAAAGAGATGGCATTGCTCGAATTAATGATGGGCGCACCTGGCAGGGTATTCAGCCGGGAGCGAATCTTGAATGCAGTCTGGGGCAGTTCCGAGGATCCATTAACAAATATTATCGACGTTTACATTCGCCGTTTACGCGTAAAAATTGATGATCACAGAGGTGTTCCATTAATCAAAACGATACGAGGCAGGGGCTACAGCCTGGGTACGACGCAAAACCGTGATCACATTTAATACAGTAAAACTAGAGGCTTCACATAATCCGATCGATATATGGCGCAAAGTCCTCTGCTCAACCAATTCAAGATCTTGCCTAAATAAAGGGGCTGATTGAATAGCGTGAAGACAAACCTTTTGAAGGGCACGGCACACAGCAAAACGATCTGACCAGTCCATTGTTTCCTGTGACAGGCTGATTGCTGGTCATGCCAGGGCGATGGGCTTGATTACGAATAATATGAAAGAGTTTAAGCAGGTGCCAGGGCTTAGGGTTGAAATTTGGGCTTGAGTTATAAGACGCTCTAAAAACAACCGGGCCATTATATTAAGCCCGGTCGAATAGGTAAAAAACTCCACTTATGTTAGGCAGGGATTGTCCTATTTCAGGGAGATTTTATCTGCAAAGACGTAGTCACCTCCACCGGCAGCCTTATGACAACTAATACTGTAGTGGTCAAGTTTTATTGGAAAGAATTTAAGCCGCATTTTTCAATTCCATTTTTTTCTGGTTAGGCGTTAAATATCCAAGGGTAGAATGCAATCGCTTGTAATTATAAAAACGAATATATTTCTCTACAGCATCCACAGCCGATAAATGATTCACAAAAACCAAGTTATTCAATCGTTCTGTTTTCAAACTTCTAAAAAATCGTTCCATCA
>JAFLJQ010000081.1 GCA_022712915.1 Gammaproteobacteria bacterium
GTTGTCTTAACTGAAAAGTCTGAAACAATTCGCTAACTCCGCAACAAATGCAACACTCGATACTAGTGGTTGGCTAGACCTTACTAGACAAGGACTTTCACCTTGCAAGGTACACCAAGCTTCGCTTGGCGCACTAACGTTAAAATGAATCAGGCCATACCTTCAGACCATTTAGAAAAAGATTCACCGCCAGCAACACATTACCAACACTGATGATAATGTTTCTCTGCATCGCAATTCGCTGCCAGGCATCACATCCACTCAACCAGGCACCCACCAACGTCATGATCATCCCCAACTCACTCATGTACAAAGCCGCCAGCAACGGTAGCGAGGGCCAGCCATCAGGTTTTAGTGGGCTAAAACCAACCAAAACAAAAGAAAATAACAAACCGATAGTCAATGAAATGTAGGGCCATGACTTTTTCATTTATGCATCAACACTCTCTATTTTATATACTTGGTTTTTCATTTTAGATCCATCATTAATAAACCATCAATCCAAACATTATACTTCTGTGGAACACTTAATTTTTTTATTGGACATCACTATCGCTCCTTGCCGCCCTAACTGTAGAAATAAACATCAGCGTTGATAGTCATTTTAAAAGTAACTTAAAGGCCGCATTGATTGTCAGTATCTTTTCATTATCGCCGCCACGATCCGGATGATGCTGCATAACCAAACGCTGATAGGCCTTGCGAATAGTATCATCGTCAACTGGGGCGGTTAAGCCCAGCGCAGCCAGCGCATCGTCACGGTTAGCCAGACGATGCAAGCCGATCCAGAACGAAGCGATCAGCTTATCCACTTCCTGAGCATCGGTTTTATCATAATTCTGCCAGTCCAGATAATACTCACGAACCGCATCTGGCTGAGTCAGATGTTGTTGCCCCGCCTGATAAACACAACAACGAATAACCAACGGTGAAACCTCCAGCAAAGCCTGCTGCGACAAAGCAAGCTCATCCGCCAACTGATATAGGGCATGGAACAACAAAAAATGAGCGCGATACAACGCAAACGAATCACCAACCGAAGTACTCAGCAAAGGGCCAAGCCGCTCGTCCTGTTGCAGAATCTTAAGTAACGCATACTCACTCTTAACCTCACCCCCACTCAAGATATCCTTAAGACAAACCTTGAGATAAGCAACCACCTCATCAAAACCATTTTTGTTGTTTGTTGTATCTGAGCAGGTTTTTTTCATGGCAGATGGTTTTTTGTTATTGATACATCATTAATTAATGGTGAAATTACGCAATGAGTTCACATCATGGACAAGCATTTGATTGAAAACCTTTCGATTTAGTGCGCCAACAACTTAACGCACGCTTGCCTGCAACCACTTCCCAGTATCCCTTATCTGTTTTATTCAAAACAAACATATGAATATCACCACTCACGGAATCATCCAGCAGACCTTGCCTTTTAAGCTTGAGGGTAAACTCTGTTGGCATTTCCATACGATTAGCCTTTATTGAATACAGAACATCTTTTGTTTCGTTCAAGCCAAGGAGATAATGGGCATAAAACTCTGGCTTATCCACCCATTCCTTTTTTTTGGCAAATGCCTCTTTTATGATTTTATTGTATTTAACTATATTAATATCACTCCATGATTCAGCATCAAACTCACCCGCCGCAGAAACATATGGAAATGTTATCAAAGCCATAAATATAATTCCGACAAATGTCCTCATCATATTATTTACCTGTTTTCAAGTTTTGAGAAACCTTCTGTTTAACAATAGAAAGCTGTGTTGTCATATTCTTACCCGGGCATTTGGTGTCAGTTGTACTGCCAGGCACATTGAAGTGTGCCATATATATGAGTCGAATTTAACTTATGCGACTTACACCACTCTGTCAGGACTTTAATCAATGATTTAATTTGTACTTGAAGTGGAGATTCTGATTCAAAGTCACCAACAACACATACACCCAACGATCCCATATTCGCTCCTTTCGCATGAGCACCCTGGCTTGACTCTGATCGCCCGTCAACAATATTGCCATTTACTTCTATAACTTTATGGTACCCAATTTCTCTAAAACCTCTTTCCTTATGCCAGCGTTCCAAATCAGCTTTTTTAGTTGTTGCGGCCTTACTGGCCGAATGATGAACCACTAATTTTGTTATTTTCACTCTCTTACTCCTTTTCCCTGTTATATTATTTCGGTGGGCATCAATATCGACACCTATAATTTACAAGCTACGCAGAGGCCTTTTCCTTTATCAGCCCGCATTTAAAGGAGGCGACACCCTTACATACAGCCTCTCTACTTCCAAACAACAATGAATGTATCATTTACGTCTCCCTTATATCCTTTTTCCATTATGGAAATACCCAGAAGACCGTGGAAACAAGTGTAAATCAATCTATATTAGAAACAATTGTTCTCTGACCCCGTTTGATTTGAAAGGCTGCAAAAACGGCGTATCCTCCGCAATCAAAATATTCATCTTTACCTCCTCCTTTATCTCTCCCATTCCGAATTCCCAACATCCTACATGGGAATGTCTATGTCGGTATGGATTTCCACGGAAGACCGTGGGAACCAGAAATCCTGGCCCCGTTTAAGGTTGGCAATGCAGCGTACCTTCTACCATTCGTAGAAACTTAATATTTTTTTTTCGAAGAAGACTGTAATTAGTATGATATTTATCTTTATCATGAATATTTTTATAATCAACATAGGTTCCTGGTTTTGTAGTTATGTATCCACGAAGACCAGTCAAATTCATATCCATGCTTAAGGGTACGCCGTCATCGCCTACTTTAATGTTTAGCAACTTAGTTCCTGAATAATTAAACCCCAATATTTTTCTTTCCAGAGCAAGGTGTTTATCACCAATATTTTTAATTAGTGATTTTGTTTTAACCTTAATGTATTTTTGGTAAACGTTAACGTATTCGTCACTACGTCCTGTTTTATTAGTTTCGGCCAGCTTCATCAAAGCTTTCTCATAGGGCTGTAACTGAGTAGCGACCTTGGCACGGTAAATGTTTGTTAATTCGATATTACTTGTTGTTTCACCACCTCCATAGCCATATAAAAATCCAGTTAGAGAACTTGTATTTCGACTATCAACACCATACCTAGAGGTTAGAATGTTGGTAAAGTTAGTTGCTGTTATCGATAACTTAGAGAGTGGCAAATATATGCTTTCATTACTACCATCAAGATATCCTACATTCTGTAAAGTAAAAACCCCACCGCCACTTATCACATAGGTCGCCGATTCTCGATTAAGGCTAACATCCTCTATACAGCCACTTATGGAAGCAACATCACCAAATCTGGTTCGACTATCTTTCAATAAAGCATAAAGATTATTTTTCCTAATATTTTGTAGATACTTCATATCGCATTCTTTGTAATTAGCTTTAATGAAATTTGATGTTTGTTTTCCTCGTTTATCTTCGGAGCCAGACCATCCTGAATTCGTAACCAGCCTGTTGCCCAGCTCAATCTCGGCAATTCTATAACAATAGGAGCCTATAACATTTTCAAGATCATCCTCAGTGTATACAAGCTTGTGTATTTCATTAAAAATAGAACTTACTAATTTAGCAGCTTGTTCACGGCTTGCCTGAAAAACTTTAGAATATGGACGAACACAGGAAGTCTTTTTGAACATTTTGTTAATGTTGTCAATTCTCTCTCTAACAGTTTCATTTGACACTTTTAGTTTAATAGTATCTACATCACCATTGTATATTCTCTTTATTTCATACCCTAGTTTATAGACATAAACCTCAGCCCTACCTAAACTCCCCATTGCACCTATGAAACCATTAAAATCAAATTCACCGATTTGGTTAGTAACATATAAATCAACCTTTTTGCATTCACTCCAACTACTTCCATGTCCAATCCCACCACTATGGTGTGATTCCCATTGTGCGTAAACTAAAACATCACTTATCGGTTTATTTGTTTCCTCCGATAGGATAACCCCAGAAACATTAATTATTTTAAAATCTGGACCAGAACACGAAATCATCACAGGCAGCAATAGAAACATTAAAATACATTTTTTCATTTCCCTACTCCTAATCTCCCTCACCTTATAATTTGTAGCAATCTAACCACTTTATTTTGTGATCCCATGATCACATTTCCTCAACCCGTAGATACCATCTCTGCCAGGTTAACCGTAAAAATCAGATTCCTCCTTTGGCATCATCTCATCGATATCGCATATAAATTCTTTTGCTCAGTTAGTTCTGTGACTTTTTCTATTGGGGTTTATTCTTCAACCTAATCGGTCACGATAATTCTTCTGACTTACATAAAAAATCATAACTTATCGATACTGCGGCAATTTCAATAATTGTAACCACATAACCAAACATCAAAAATATAATTCCCGAAACAGAATTTTCACCAAACAAATAATCGACAATATAACTTAAAGCAGCCATAACAAGAGGGATCAATGCAATTATTATAACCATCCTAAACCCATTACCTTTAGTTAAATTATATGCCCACTTAAGGTCATAATCTTCACCAACGGCCGTCGCTGGAAATATAGGCATAACTCGTGACAAGTAATAAACCACAGGTAACATTAGAATAATTAGAATTGGTTGTAAGCTGATCTCGCTGGACAAGAATATAGAAACAAATGCCGTGATAGTCGCTACAAGAGAAACAGCTATTATGAATACAATCCCAATTTTTAGACCCCAGACAAAAAATCGAATTTCTCTACCTGACCAACGAAGTATTCCTAATTTTGGTACTGCCGTACTGCCCAGCAGCACTAAACGGTGACATGACACCGCAAATCCGACATATACAATAGAACTAGCCACATACAAAAATAATAAGCCAAAACCGAACTCATCCACATATATCTCTACTAAATAGTCAATTATTACAAGTATTGTGAATGTAACAAACAAAGCCTGAGCAAAACGTAATTTATTAGCCCATAGCACAATGCAAGCAGATGCGATTATTGCCATGACGGGAAGCTTTTCTTGATTAACTTTCTCTTCTACCATTACATATACTATCCAAATAACATTATATTTTAAATTTCAAATGCGGTAGATTGGGGAGAGTGTGCGAACCCCAACACCTTAAACACATTCGCCAAATTCTTTGGGCGATAGCTAGATTAATCATCCTCTGTATTCAGAGACAATTCTGAATACTTTTCTAAGTCAGCGCGGTAGGATGGGGAGAGTATGCGAACCCCAACACCTTAAACACACTCGCCAAATTCTTTAATGTCCATATCCTCTTCATTACACGTCCAACCAACATCCAATATCTGCTCTGAAATAAATTTATGAATGCTTGAATAGGGCCAATCAACCGGTTTTTTAACATAGCCATGTTTGACAGGATTGTAATGGATATAGTTGATATGCCTTTCATAGTCCTGCCCATCTCGAATCAAATGTTCCCAATAACGTCTTTGCCAGATACCACGTTCACCTTTTTTTATCCTGCTTTTGTTAATACACTCAAGCTTTGGCATTTTACGTGAAAAACCGGATTTAATTAGCCCCCAGCGTGTTGGATAGTCATCATCATTAACCGGCAATGTCCATATTGCATGGATATGGTCGGGCAACACTACCATGGCATCAATCTTAAACGGATGCCGTTGTTTTACCTTGCCCATCACTTCCCGTAACGTATCTATTTCATCGACCAAGGTATTTTTATCCCGCTCAGCCAAGTTAACCGTAAAAAACCAGGTTCCTCCTTTGGTATCATCTCGTCGATAGCGCATTTAACAAATCCTTTTGTTCGTTTAGACCTGTGCCTTTTTCTGTTGGGGTTCATTCTTCTCCCCAACCTACGAGCTAAAAATTTAACATACTCAATCAGCAACATAAATTCATATAAATATGCTGATTCCAAATAACAATACAACAGCCATAAAAAGGATTTCAATAATTTTATTTTTACGTTTTAAGTTTGAAATAGCGGTTAAAATCATGGCCGAAATGAGAAAAAAGGATATTGCCATAATCAAGTTTGCAGGAAAAATAAGTTCAGACACCTCACTCGGCGCTAACCTTCCGCCAACAATCATCTTTTTTTTAATGAGAACGTACAAGCCCACAACAATAGGTAGGGTAGATAAACAAACATATAAAACAAGTCTCAAAATAGAGGCATTCTTCATATTCAACCTGGATATTTAATCGAATAATTACTTTTCCATACAGCCTTACTATGATAACCCTTAAACTCTTTCTCATACCCTCTTAACAAAAAATCACATAATTTTTGCTGGTTTCCATCTGACATTGCTTGCAGCAATAACTGAAATGAATTTTTTGTAAGATTATTTGATAATACAAACTGATCTATTTCTTTTATTACTGATTGAGACGCCTTCTTCCATGCCGTATGCTTTTCAGTTATTTCATTATGAGAGGCAACGGGGAATCTGTTTTTTGAATTGCTTATAATTCGAGGTGATGATATTGGAATAGGTTTATTAAAGGCCCATGCAGTAATTGAATATGCTATTGCTCGGTATGAATACATTTTAACACCAAGCTGATATGCATTTATAATATTAATCATAGAGCCTACTGGAAATAATAAAACTGAAAAAACAGAAGTTCCTGATGATATGATTGCAAATAGTCTAGAGTTTGCAAGTGCGGAATTAAGCAATGGAATAATTTCAGTCAATGTTGCCAGATCATTTGTATCACTAATGAAACCAATAACCTTATTCAACATTGGCAGGTTATTACCCGCCTTATAATAATCTTGACCTAATATTTCCTTGAGAAGTTCATCTTTTTCCTTTTCACTCATTTTTTTGTTCTTAACAACCGTATTCATTCTATTTCTCCTTGTGTACAATTAAGTCACAGCTACAATAGTATCGTCTAAATTAGACACCGAACCTACCAAATTACTGGACATAATTCAAGGAGTTAAGAATATGAGTAATTTAAAAATCATACCAGTTCTATTATTATGGGCATACTCTATTTCAGTTTTCTCAATAGAAAATAATGGATTTGATGAGGTTTGTCAGATATACACTGAATCCAAGAACAGTAGCATGCCAATAAATATCGCAAGTAAATACATAATGGACAATATTCAAAACCGTGTTACATCAAAAGAGGTATTGCAAGCACATGAAGCAATCATGCAAGCAATGGGGGATAACCGATACACTTTATTCAAAGGCTCTGCTGAGCATGTTTTAAAACGTACGTGGAACTGCTCTACAATGAAAGCCACGTTTGATATCGAAATTAAATAAATTTTCAACACCAGTTAATCCTACATTTTACACCTGAGGGCAAATTCATTTATATTAGCGTCAAAGGTTGGCGTGTGTGTGCGAAGGGAGTGTTCATATATACCCGTAGCGTTATAGATTTAGGCATTTTAAGCATTTGATATTTTTAAATATTTCGTTTAACCTTTTGGCTTATGAAAAGTTTTATTTTGAACAAAGAACAAGTTACTGAATTGCGCTCAGCCCATCGTGCTGAACGTAATCGTCGTGCGGCGTATAAAATAAATACCGTTATTCTACCTGGAACGGGCTGGAAGCTAAAGAATGTTAAACAGGCTCTGCTGCTTGATGATGAAACATTACGTTCCTATGTTAAAAAGTCTCAAACCGGTGGAATAGAAGAACTTCTTCATCACAATTATTCTGGCCGCCTGTCTCATCTTGACGACAAACAACTAAAACGTCTTCGCTTAGCGTTAGACAGCCATATTTATCGCACCACCAAAGCAATCATTGAATTCGTGTTTGATAACTTTAATGTGCGCCACACCCTCCTCAGCGGCATGAAAGATTTATTGCATCGTGAAGGTTATGGCTATAAGAAACCCAAGCTGGTGCCTGGAAAACCTGTTCGAGAAGCACAAGAATGTTTTGTCCACTATTACGAAAAGTTCATGGAAACCAAGGATAATAATGTTGAAGTACGCTTTATCGATGCCGTTCATCCTGAACATAATACGATGGCAGCTTATGGTTGGATAAAAAAAGGGGTGAAACGGGCACTAAAAACAAACAGTGGTCGGCAAAGGCTCAATTTGCACGGTGCCATAAATGCCGAGACGATGGAAATAACCCTAATTGAGTCAGATACGATCAATAGAGACTCAACTATACAGTTATTAGAAATATTAGATCGCACATATTTTTATGCAAAAGAAATTATTGTTATTCTGGATAATGCTAAATATCACTACTCTCAAGAAGTTAAAGACGTCATTGAGCAAAGCTTGAGGTTAAAACTTGTTTACCTGCCCGCCTATTCTCCAGAGCTAAACTTGATCGAGCGAGTGTGG
>JAFLJQ010000250.1 GCA_022712915.1 Gammaproteobacteria bacterium
GTATTATTCTATTGATAGAAGCATCCGGGCAAAGCTTGAGTCTATTGAGGAATTGAAAGTACCGTTCCAACTATTTAAAACACTCGATGAACTATCTTCGGCAAAGTAAAAAATATAAGGCGCTACTCAGACACCCATGGACACAAACAGGACAGCCAGAATATTAGGGTGGGTGTCTGGGTTTATGGACAAGATTAAGCAACATAGTCATCTTATACTATAAATATACATATTAGCTGGGCATCCACCATAACAAAACTATGAGTCAATATATAACCCGTTGTTTTTAGTGTGTTATGGGTATCTATTGCGATGGGTGTCCAGTTTAGTAATATAATTTTGGCAGATTCTACTGGGAAAGTTCCGAACTTAATATTTGCCATTCATTATGCAATTAAAAAAGCCGTAACCGGGCAACTGTAATTACATGTCACTTAAAATTAAGATACTTCTGCTCGCTGTCCTACCGTTGTTACTCTTAACGGCTCTGATTGCCTGGTTCAGTTTTCAGGTTGAGCAAGATTTATCGGACAAACAAAAGATGATTTTTGAGAGTGGGCTTCGAGCTTCGAAAATCAATCAGCTTGAGTCGCACCTGAAGATGGCATTGTCGGCGATTGAGCCAACGTTAAATGATTCAAAACTTAGTGAGGCCTTAGCCCAAGAGAAGGTTAAGCACATTATTAACAATCTTCGTTATGGCCAGGATGGTTATTTCTTTGTATATGACCGTCATGGGGTCAATCTCGTGCATCCTATCCAGAAAGAACTGGTTGGAGAAAATCTCTACAACAAGCAGGATAGCGAGGGACGTTTCATCATCCGCGAACTACTGGAGGTTGCCCAAAGGGGTGGTGGCGTCACCCACTACCGATGGGAGAAACCTTCCACACATTTGGAAGAAGATAAGGTGGGTTATGTTCAGATGTTACCGCGCTGGGGTTGGGTGTTGGGCAGCGGGCTATATGACATCACCGCTGAGGTGGAAAAAAATTTCAATCAACTGCAAACCATTGTCCACAACACCTTTCGGAATATTCTTCTTATCCTGACCGTTACGATATCGATCATTGTCATCGTGGTTTTCTTGACCAATCTGCATGAAAGCCGTCTTGCTAGCCGACGCTTACAGGAACTTGTTCATAACTTTGTCCGTCTGCAAGTTGAGGAGCATCGGGGGTTTTCCCAGGAGCTACATGATGGTATCAATCAACTGGTGACAGTGGCGAAATATCGCATTGAGCTAGCACTCAACCAGATCAACAAAGGGGCCGGGGAATATCGTGAAAATCTGGCTAAAGCGCTGACGACGCTTGATGAGACCACAAAAGAAATACGCAGAATTTCTCATGCATTGCGTCCGGGTTTGTTGGATGAGATGGGGCTAGGCTCGGCATTAAGCCGTCACCTGATACAATTTCAAGAACGTTCCGAAATCATAGTGACATCGACATTAGACTTAAACGCACAAGAAGTGCCTGATGATGCGGCCATCATGCTTTATAGGGTAGTGCAAGAAGCTCTCACCAATATCGAACGTCATGCTGTTGCATATCATGTGGATTTACGCATAAAACAGACTGCCCACGATATTCACCTTGAGATCTCCGATGATGGTCAAGGCTTTGATCCTAATAATATTCCGTTGGGCAAGGGGATTGGTCTGAAAAATATGCGCGAGCGTGTAGAGCTTCTTGGTGGGCTGTTCGATCTGGAAAGTGCGCCTGGACAGGGAACCCATATTCAGGCCACACTGCCCTTATCAATGTATTGGCAAGGTTAGGAACATGGAAAATTTAATACGTTTGCTTATTGTTGAAGATCATCCGCTAATGCTGGATGGTATTGCTGCTTTGTTACAAGAAGAAGCCTCTATCGACGTTGTTGGGTTGGCTATGAATGGTCATGAAGCACTCGATAAAGCCAAAGCACTCAAGCCAGATGTTGTTTTGATGGATATCGGGATGCCCATGATGGACGGGTTGGAAGCAACTCGGCAATTGCAGGCAACCCTACCTGAGATACGCGTCCTCATACTCTCGATGCATGATGAACCGGAGTATATCATGAGGGTAATGCGTGAAGGTGCCGCTGGCTATGTGCTGAAAGATATATCTGCCAATAAACTTATTCATGCGATCACGGCCGTTCATCAAGGGATCAGTGTGTTTCCGCCACTTCGTCACGTACCTCCAGCCGAGACTGAAAACCGGCTAACATCATGCGAAACCGATGTACTCATCCTGCTTGTGAAAGGAATCGCAAACAAGCGTAACTCAAATAAAGATATCGCCCGTGAATTGGGTTTAGGCAGTCGTACTGTTGAGACTCATAGAAAAAATATTTATTCAAAACTCGCTATACGGACACCGTTTGAATTGCTTGAATATGCCCGAACACATGGGTTGATTTAACGACCTCCGTATTATTACGGAACTCACCTCTACGTCATTATCGTCCCGCCTCTGACCATTTTAACGGTTATATCGACCTTCATGCTGCCTGCATACTAGCCTCAAATCATCACAACGATAAGGAGAGCAACGATGGACGAGTCTATTATCAATAGTATCGTATTATTTATTATGGGTGTATTTGCCGTGCTGGTTCTATTCTTTGTAAGCGCAAAAAGAACCCCGTAATTGCTTAATGCTTCTAAAGCTGCTTGTTTTTAATATTTCACGGCAATAAAGCTTCAATTTCTTCGACGGTTTGTGCTTTTGGTCATTCGGTAAAGATGTGGCGCAGGTAGGCGTAGG
>JAFLJQ010000063.1 GCA_022712915.1 Gammaproteobacteria bacterium
GACCTCTGCACCGTACATTTCTTTAAAGGTGTCAACGATGTCGCGTGTAGTCATGCCTTTGGCATACAGACTCAAAATCTGACTGTCAAATTCTGTTAAACGAGTCTGGCCTTTACGGATAAGTTGGGGCTCAAACTTGCCATTGCGATCCCGTGGTACATCAATATCCACTTCGCCATGATCACCTTTGAGGGTTTTTCCGCTGTAACCGTTGCGGTTATTCCCCGTATGAATACCCTCCGGGGCATGTTTGGCATAACCTGGATGATCTTCCATCTCTGCGCCAAGGGCTGCTTCAACTGTCATTTTCTTAAGCTGACGGCTAAAGTCACTTAAGTCTTTTTCTGTCTTTATGTTCTTGGCCAGTTGTCCTGCCAAGGCTCTCATCTCTTTCTCGTTCATCACTATGCTCATTATTAATTTTCCTGTAGGTTAGGGTATTAATTAATGAGCAGTTACACAATTTAATTTACAGGCTCACCCACGTTGCGGCAGCCACTCACTATAAATCAAGTCCCATGCTTGTTCAAATTCTGCACCGGCATATTTACCTGCGGAAATTACTGAGATATTTATTTCACCACTACCTTGCGTGTTTTTATCAACTGAAATACAAGCATCAGTTTTAAATTTATAAAATTCGGTTATTTTTAAGTTATCTCTAAAAACTGTAAAATATTGTGTGCCAGGGCACTTTACTAAATCTCTGGCTCCAGCCCAATTTATTAGTTTTTGAAATAGATTACTCCAAATTTCAACTTCTCCTTTAAACGGCCCAATATAGCGTATATAGGCGACATGTACTTTTTTTAGATCCTTTATTTTAACAGTCACATAATTTTTGTTTATCACAGAAATTCTCCAATTCGATATATTTGTTAAAGAATTAATGTACATTGGAGTAACTATGATACCTTTCCAATAGCTGCTAACTTGTTTACTATCTTTGCTTTGCTCTTTGCAATTCTTGCTAAATGACCTGTAATCACCGTTTCTCAAGGTTGTTGCACTCATGCCAAAATGTTCTTTAAATGTTCTTTAAAAGTTCTTTAAAAGTTCTTTAAAAGTTCTTTAAAAGTTCTTTAAAAGTTCTTTAAAAGTTCTTTAAAAGTTCTTTAAAAGTTCTTTAAAAGTTCTTTAAAAGTTCTTTAAAAGTTCTTTAAAAGTTCTAGCAAAAGATGCTGAATTATTAAAACCACATTCAATAGCGATTTCTGTTATTGATTTATCATCCTGATATTTTAGATTATGGGCGGACTTTTCTATTCTAATTCGTTGAATGTATTTATATAATGATTCTCCGACTATACCTTTAAATATTCTATGAAAGTGGTATGGTGAGAAATTTGCAATATTGGCAAGTAATTCTAGGCTCAATTCTTGAGAATAATCAGTATCCAAACAGTCTAAAACTCGATTTATTCTTTTTAGATAATCGTTGTTCTGAGTTTGTTGCTTATTTTCCATATTCTCGTTCTATTTGTGATTCAGTTTAATTATTTCTATTAAAACAAAAATATTCAACAATTCAGGATAATTATGTTTCTAAGTATATAACGCATTCCTCTGTGGAAGGCAAAAGTGGAGGCTATTTTTGGGCCGAAGGCTTCACCGGGCACCCAACTTAAGCCACCCTATTAGTTTTACTCGGATCCTCTTAAATTAACATAAGCTATTGATTGTTATTGATAATACATTATTTCTTAAGATGGGTGTCTGGTTTACTTATTTGTTTGATTTACTATCAAATAATTCAATAAGCAAATCCTTCAAAGACTTTATTCGTTTTACACCCCTTAAGTCAGGATGAATTAACACCCAAACATCCATTTTAATCTCTTCTATTACAGGCGTGATACGCTGTAGTTTAGGATCTCTCTCTGCAAACCATGGACATAAGCAACCAATACCGGCATTATTTCGTATTAAACAGGTTAAGGTTTTATAAGTTGTCACCCTGATCATAGAAGGTGAACCAGCAGAAGCCTTATCTGTCCATTCTTCAACAGAGGATTGTCCAAAAGCACTAGCCCAGCGAACCCAGGGATAGCTAGATAAAGAATTTGAAGAGTCGATATCACGGTCGGTACTAGCATACACTGCAACCGGAAGTTCACACATCTTTTGACCCACCATATCCTGCGGTGGAGATTCCGTAAACCTCAGTGCAATATCGGCCTCTCTTTTTGCAAGATTCGCCACTGAGGTTTCACTACTTAGATGAATTTTCAATTTAGGGTGTTGTTGTGAAAACTCGGCTAGTCGTTCACATACCCATTCATCAAATATATCTGGAATGTGGATGTGTACATCCCCTGTCAGTTCTGTATCAGCCCCCTCTATTCTCTTCTGAGAACCAATCAATAAATCTTCCATGCCTTCAGCTGCCTGACTGATAATTTTTCCAGACGCTGTCAACACATAACCCGAGGATGTGTGTTCAAACAGGCGCGCTGACAGTTGGTTTTCCAACGAAGCAATTCTTCTGGAAACAGTCGTGTGATTTACCGCCAGACTCTTGGCTGCGCCTCTTATCGAACCTGCTCGCGCTAGTGCCAGTACGAATCGGGCATCATCCCAATTAGCCATAAAAATCCCTTAAATTATTAATACCTGAATCTACATATATAGTATACGTTTCTGGTGCAATTATGCACCATTAGTGGCTTGCAATGTACATTTATTATCCGCTGTGCGGTTGCTATAGTTCTTTGGATTCAATTAATTAACTTGTAGATCAACTGGAGGTCAACATGAAAGCACCGCAATTACCCGGTAAATATTCAGTAACAAGCACAGTCACCATTAATGCGCCCAAAGCAGTGGTCTGGAATCTGCTAAAAGACTTTGGAAACGTTAGTGAATGGGCTCCGTCGGTAACAGATTCTTATTACCTCAATTCAAAAACGTCCGGAGTCGGTACGGGAAGGCACTGTGACATTAAAGGTTTTGGCAGCATTCAAGAATTCGTTACGCATTGGCAAGAAGGTGAAGGTTTTACTTATTCGGTTACGCCTTTGGGGCCTCTCGCTCAATCTAATAGTAGTTGGTGGTTAACGCGTATAGCTGATCAGACAACGCAGCTTGAAGTTGTCTTAAGTTACGATATTCGATTTGGCATTTTAGGAGAAATTCTACACAAACTTATTATGCGTAATAAGCTCAAACAATCTTTGCCTGAAACATTAGGCGCCATGAAAAAACATATAGAAACCAATTACAAGTTAACACCCTTGCAATCACCGATGTCTGCCGTTAATGGGTGAGATAGTTTCAACACAAAAATAAATTGAAATCTAATAGTTAAATTTTCACCTACCAACACACTATATAATTAAACAAAGGATCAAGTCATGTCAATTAAAATTTATGCAGACCCTGGTTCTGGAAGCTGCAGAAGAGTCAGCGCTGTTGTGGAACATCTAAATGTTGATGTTGAATATATTTTTATCGACCTACTTGCAGGCGAGAATCGGACTGATGATTTTTTAGACATAAATCCAACAGGAATGGTTCCGGTTCTGGTCAATGAAACAACTAATGAAAAAATCATTCTGTCAGAAGCCGCTGCAATTATGATTTATCTATGTGAAAAATTTGGTGATACTGAGTTACTCCCCCGTAACAATTCACGCATGCAAGTATTAAAGTGGATGTTTTGGGCAGCAGAGCATTTTCGCCAGTCATCACCTATTTATTTTGAAGAAAAAGTAATAGCACCATTAATGGGAAATAAAGAAAATATTGCTCGGCTAAAAGAAGCAGATAGGCAAATCGAAATACATGCGGCCATCTTGAATTCTCACCTGGAACATCGCAAAGGGATCCCTCAGGGTCAGAGTACATTTCCCTCAGGCTGGAGCACACTCAGGACCATGATGATAAACCAGATCTTCAACCGGCTTACCGTCGACTAAATGTTCCTTAATAATACGATCCAGGTTTTCGGGCGTTACATTGTAATACCAGACACCATCAGGTTGGATGCACAGTACCGGTCCTGATTTACAAGTAGCAAAACAGCTGGTGCGGGTACGCTTTACGCGGAACTCACCATTATCAATACCCGCGGCTTTAAATTTTTCAGCCAATGAGCTGAACAGTTCCTCGGATTCACCTTCTTCGGTACAACGTGGCCCCACGCATACCAATATGTGGCGTTTATAATCCATCATTTTTGGTTTTTCAAGAACATTACTCATTAACAACTTTCACCTGTTTTTCGTTTAGATCTAGTTCATTCCAGGCACGATTAAATTTTTCATCGATATTTTTATCGAACTTACCGTCTATTTTGATCAACGCCAGGTTGAATAGAGTTTCATTCTTTTTGTTAAAAAACTGTACGCCGCGCAACTTATCTGTGTGGCGCACAAACCAGGCCGAGCTAAGCTGCGACGAGTCGATATGTAAATGAAAATGTTCATTTTCTATATTCAGCCAGTCGCCACGTTGAGTAAACTCACCGCTATTAATCATCAATTCGGAAATAGCACCGCCCTCTGCACGAACGATGGCACGTAACAAACCCCAGTCAGCGGTCGTATCCAGTACAGCAGCAATATTTTCGAGCGGAATGGGGACGGCCTCATACCCGGCAGCCGCTTGCCCTTCATTGGCCTCGCTAATGGCGCTAATGATTTCACCCATGGGCGCATCAAAATGACGGGCAACATCCTTCAATGAATGATTTTGACTGTCGTTCATATATTTGCGGACACAATCTTTCCAGCCCAATAACCCCATACTCAAGGAACGGCCCGCTTTCTCACCATCCTTAGTTTCACCGGTAAGCTTGTCATATTTGTTGGCATACCCGCGAGGGGTAATCATTAAGCCTTCCTGCACAAAGGTCGTACTGTTGCCAATCAACACGGTACTCAACATACCAATTTTTTGATCTGACATTTTATCCAGCGTGGTCATCTGAATATCCTGCAAATCACGATAAGCAGATTTGATGATTGCCACAGGTGTTTCTGGTTTGCGGTATTGCAACAAGATGCGTTGCGCCTCGACGATCTGTTGGGTGCGCCGACCACTCTTAGGGTTGTACAAGGCCACCACAAAATCACTGTCACCTGCAGCATCAAGTCGTTTTGCGATAGACGGCCAGGGCGTCAACAGATCTGATAAAGAGATAGAACAAAAGTCATGGGTCAAGGGTGCACCCACCAGCGAGGCACAGGCCGACAGCGCTGTGGTACCAGGAACAATCTCAACTTCAATATCACTCTGTGGTGTCCAACCTGCCTGCAACAAGACCTCATAGGTCGGCCCGGCCATACCATAGACACCAATATCACCAGAAGAAATCAGCGACACGACCTTGCCCTGTTTGGCCTGGTCATAGGCCTCAATGCAACGATCGATTTCTTCGGTCATCCCTTTGCGAACCACTTCTTTATCATCCAGCAGGTCTTTCACCAACTTTATATAAGTGGAATAACCAATCACTACGTTGGACTCAGCAATGGCCTCGCGGGCACGCTGGGTCATATGTTCTTTGCTACCGGGACCGAAGCCAACCAGGAATATCTTGCCATTGTTACTCATTTTTTATCCTCACTATCGATACCGTGGCATTTTTACCATCACTGCCCAGATGTTTATGTTTTTCAATAATCAAATCACGCATGTCTGTTTTGGCTGCGAGCATGGCCGCCGCTTCCGCCACTGCCGGTGTACCCATATACTTCATCACCACGTCGGACGGGTTGGGCACGTCTACTTGTGCTAGTTGTTGTGCGTTAAAAAAATGTAAGGGCCAGTTATTTTTTTCCGCTAATTGCAACAGACTTGACTCATCACTCTTTTTATCAATCGTCGCCATGCCGCATATAGCCTCTGCGTTCAAGCCCGTTAAGGCCAGGGTTTCCTTAATCGCCGCTTCCAGCGTGGCCAGTGAAGTATGGCGATCACAGCCCATGCCCAACATCAGTTGGATCATACTTGTCCTTCCGGCGGACGATACACCACCAGCCGTTCATCAAGCTGTGTCCACAGACTCTGATCAATGCTGGCATTTGTCACCCACAGTACGGCCTTATACCGCTCAAGATCTACATTTGTAAAACAGTCAAACAGCTGAATATTAGTTGGCAAGGGTGTAGACCGGGTCCACCAGTTTTTTGCACCATTTTCTTGTACAAAGGCAACTAGTTCCTCATTCACCACATGGGCCGAGACACGAGTGATATTAATTTTGGGGGCCTCAATTTTCCAGCACAGTTCACGACCAAGAATATCTACCGGGATGGTCTTGCCCACATCCGATGCCGTGGTGATGACTGGGGTTGCACCCAGTAGCCCGGCTATTTTTTCTGCATAGGCATTGGCCCCCCCTACATGTCCCGACAATACAGGGATCACAAACTGTGCTGCATCATCGACCACTAAGATACCGGGATCGTCATCCTTTGATTTAAGATGAGGGGCAATCAACCGAACAACGGCACCCAGAGAAACAAAAAAGACAATTTGATCATACGACAGGAACAGGGGTTTCATTTGTGCGCGTAAGGCACCACTATAAACCTCAATTGGATTTGCCAGTCCTTGCACCATGTTGGCGAATTTTTCAGATACCACCACATGCGCCTGAGGCAATTTATCCGCCAGGGCGCAAACTTGTTTGGCTCCATGTTTGGTAATTGCCAGCAGTGCTATACGGGGTTCACCTGCGTTTGTCATGCAATATTCTCCTCGGCTGCTGGGATCTCGCTTAGGGTATCGTGGGGAGTATCACTTTTTTTACGGCACCCACGTATTATTTCACCGCGTTGTCGATGCGGATTTTTAATTAACAACAGAGAAAGGTAATTGACCTTTTCACCATATAAAGTCTTCACATCATTCACGACACGTTCCTCCGGTGAACCTGCCTTTTCAACAAAATAAGAACTGGCCAGCAAGCCTTTTTTTTCTAACAGCAGGATAATGTCATCCAGTAGTGGCTTAACCTTTAACAACACCAAGGTATCAAAATCCATTAATAATCTTTCAAGCATGTTGAGACCATAACCGGCAGGGACAATGGCAATGGTATCGTCTACCTCTGAAAGCGGCGTCTGAATACATGCGGCAACCGCATTAAACGAAGGCACGCCAGCAATAATTTTGTTCTCGACGCTGGCATCAAGATCTTGCACAGTACGCATGAGATGTCCGAAGGTGGAATAGGTGGAGGCATCCCCTTCCACCAAAAACATGACATCCTTACCCTTCTGCAAATAATCTAATACGCATTCCGCTGCGATTAACCAGTATTTGGCCAGTTTGGCTGCGTCATGGGTCATGGGAAAGGTCAAGGGCTGATGTTCTACCGGTAGCGTCAGTCCGGCGCGAAGCACAATATCCAACGCATAACTATCACTCTTCTTATTACGTTTCGGATACGTCCACACGGCATCTTGTTGCAGACATGCCCAGGCACCCCGGGTAATTAAATCCGGATCACCCGGGCCGAGAGAAACCCCAAATAAACGCCCTTTAGTTGACATTAGCTTCACCTTTTTGTGCAGTGACAATCCATATTGGATTCTCTGCTGCTAATCGTTGCATGTTAAGGATGGGTTGACTGCGTGATACATTTAATTGATTTAACGACCACACCACTTGCAATCGTTTTAAAGTTTCAGTTGCCGTAGAGAGATTTTCAAAGGTCACAAAATTCATCACCAGACGACCCTGAGGACACAACCGTTGCATCGCCAGTTCGATCAGGTTGCTCAACTCACCGCCTGAGCCACCGATAAAAATAGCATCCGGATCAGACCAGCCATCCAGACCTGTCGGGGCCTTTGCATGGAGCAGCGTATAGTTGCTGACTTGGAGTTGCCGTTTGTTGGCCAGGGCATTAGCCACATCGGCTACATTTTTTTCAATGGCATAAACATGGCCATCAACACAGAGTCTGGCCACTTCGAGCCCGACCGCACCAGAACCCGCGCCGATATCCCAGACAATGCTATCGCGGCGTAACTGCATAGAGGCTAGCGAAACAGCACGAACCTCCCGTTTGGTGATCAGTCCCTTATCGGGTTTACGTTGTTGGAAGCTGGCATCGTCCAGTCCAAACATGATGGCATGGTCGGTTTCATTGCTTGCCTGCACAATCACAACATTGGGATCGGCAAACATCTGTTGTGCCGCACTGTCGATACTCAATTCAGCGGAAACGACTTCGTCTGCTTGCAAGATGTTACTCACCACTGAGATCACAAACTGTTCACCCCGACCTTCCAGTTGCAACATATGTGCAATACGTGCCGGTGTATTTTTGGGGCTGGTTAACACCACCACGGTTTTATGTTGAGTAATGGCCTGCAAAAGTTTATATAACCCATGCGATGGATCGGCACCTTCAATCCATTCACCGGCATCCCGGCTGTGAATGGAACATATTTTCATATCTTGCCAGGACAATCCGAGACGGGCACAGGCCAGTTGAACCGTTGAAACATTGGGCACAACATCACAATGCGCGCGCCCAATTTTACCGATGATAAATTTTGCAATGCCATGACATGAGGGGTCCCCCGTAGCCAACACAACAGTCCTTTTATTTGACGCCAATGAATCACGTATCCAGTCGGGTACCTGCATCAGTTGACGGGTCAGATCATGTTGCATTGCTTGTGGTGAAATTTCATTGACGAACAGTTGCAATACACGTGTCGCGCCAATGACCACCTCAGCTTGTTTGAGTATATCGAGAGCCTGGGGCGTAAGCCCTGCCACGCCATTATCCAGCACACCTATAATGCGGCACACTTCTCTCATCTCAATGTCCTATGGCCGCTTCGGCCAGTTTGATGCCTTCAAAGTCACACACCAAAACACGCAAACTAAACTGATCGGGGTAGCGTTCACGTAAAGTGGTAATGACCATTTGACAAAGTGCCTGGTGAAATTCTGACACCAGGCCTAACTCTTCCATCCGTTCACTGGTATAGCGCGCTGTTTCTGCGGCGCGTATATCGGCACAAACATCGTCTGGTACGCCAATATTACGGGACAATTCTGCTAGTAAATCAGTATTCACGGCATTACGTCCGGCATGGGTAATGGTTTCACCCTGTGCCATCTTGGTCAGCTTGCCTACCATGCCGCCAATAATGATGTGTTGTATTTTTTCAGTCACACAGGTATTCAATGCATATTTGAGAAAGTCACCCATTTGCACAAAACAGGCTTGTTCTAGTTCTGGAAACTCACGCATGACAAATTTTTCGGTTCGCCCTCCCGTGGTCAATATCACCGTGTCCTGTCCCTGGTTAGAGGCCACTTCGATGCCTTGTATCACACTGGCACGAAAGGCGGCGGTGGAATAAGGATTGACAATACCGGTGGTGCCCAGGATCGAGATACCATTGATGATCCCTAGGCGTTTGTTGAGAGTTTTTTTCGCCAGATTTTCGCCGCCGGGTACGGAAATGGTTACTTCAAGACCCGACTCTTTTAATAAGTCAGCGGCAACAGCGCGAACATTCTCTTCAATATTTTTTCGTGGTACAGGATTAATCGCGGGTCCGCCCACTTCCAGACCAAGACCGCGTTGGGTAACTGTACCCACACCTTCTCCGCCTTTCAGTATGATCTGATTAACAGAATCTTTAAGCACACGCACATCTGCCGTTAACGGGGCCTTGTCCGTACAATCCGGATCATCACCCGCATCCTTGATCACCACGGCATGGGCATGTTGTCCATTCAACTGCGGTTCAACCACAGCAAAACTGACCATCTGTTCATTAGGTAACTGACATTCAACCACGTCAGGAATCACACCATCCACCAAACCCAGGGTCGCAGCACGGGCCGCCGCTGCCGAACAGGCACCGGTCGAAAACCCCTTGCGCGTTCCCTTTTTCTTTTTTTGCATCAGGCGGCCTTTTGTTGAGCCTCGGCCAGCGCCAGCAGGGCATGAATAGCCGCTACGACCAGTGTTGAACCACCCTTGCGTCCATCGGTTATGATCCACGGCACATTAGTGATTTGACTTATTGCTGCCTTGGACTCTGCTGCCGAAACGAAACCTACCGGCATGCCAACAATCAGGGCAGGTTTAAGGCCGTCTTGTTTGATCATGCGTTCCACTTCCAGCAAGGCCGTCGGTGCATTACCAACGGCAACGATGCTACCTTCCAACAAGCCTTGTTGTTGTGCTTTACGCATTGCTTGTACTGCACGCGTGGTGTTTTCTTTTTTTGCCTGAGCAATGACATCGGCATCGGAAATAAAATGATGTGTGCTCACGCCAAAGTGACTTAATCTTGGCTTTGACAGGCCGACACAGATCATTTCCACATCGGCCACGATGGTTGCTCCGCCACGGATCGCTGCCAGGCCCGCCTGAATAGCATCTGCATGAAAGCGTGACAGGCCATTAAATTCGAAGTCGGCCGTTGCATGGATCATGCGCCGCACAATCTGCCATTGCTCACGGGTATAATCATGTGGGCCGGTTTCACGGTCAACAATGGCAAAGGAATCATGCTCAATTTTTTGACCTGCCTGCGTTAATTGTTCAGTGATCAGATTACTCATCATATTTTTCTCTAATGTTGATGCATAGGTGCAGATTCATGGTCGTGATCAAGGTGATTATGGCCGTGGCCATGTTCTTCAGCCAGTTCACGATATTTGCAACCGTCACATTCCATCATGCCCGACACATTCTGTTCATCACCCATTGCTGCGGCAACACGTTGATCTAGCAATTGAAAAATCTCATTGGAAAAACCAAAGTAGTTACCCAGGGCAAAACGAATTTGTGGATATTGTTTTTGTAAGTTCTCATGCTGCCGCTTAATGCGTTCGATCAACGTACCATCAAATAAATAATAAGGCAGGATCATGATTTGTGTTATCCCTAGCCTTACCTGTTTCTGTACCGCACTTTCCAGTCGGGGATGGGTAATACCGGTAAAGGCAATATCGATCTGATCGTGTTCACTCTCTTCATACAACCAGCGTGCCATTTTCGCTACTTCACCATTGGCCACTCGATCGGAGGAACCACGACCTAACAGGATAATGCCACTGGTTTTTGGATCAGGCACATCAAGTTGCAGCATGGCCTCGCGTAACTCACGTTTAATGATAGAGAGTACCGGATCGCCTGCCCCCAGATGAGGGGTGAAAATAAATTCAACCTCGGGATGACGTTTGCGTGCTTCAGTCAGGTGGGCGGGGATTTCCATTTTTACATGACCGGCCGCATTGAGGATCAATGGCACAACAATCACCCGAGAAGCCTTTTTAGCCGCGTTGTCAAAACCAGCATCCAGCAACACATCGGCAAACTCGATAAAACAGACTTCAATATTCCACTGCGGATGACGCTCACGCCATTGGTTGGTAAAGGCTTCGATTTCAGTATTGCCCGCCAGATGCCGGGAACCGTGCCCGACTAATAATATAGTGTCACTCATATTTAACCCTTTTCGATCTGTTTGTCCGCATGACGAAAACGATGACTAAAGTCCGCATCGTATAATCTTGATTTTTTCAGATCCGTCCACTGCCGGGCACCAATAGTGGGGCTCGCAATGATTATGGCTTGACTGTTGATCTTTTCCGCTTTGCACTTATCGTGAATATCCGCCACGGTACCACGAATAATTTTTTCTTCACCCGGCCAACTGGCCTTGTGAACAACCAAGATAGGGGCATCTTTTGACCACCCTGCATCCAACAGGGCCTGCTGAACTTTCTTTAACAAGGTGATGGATAAAAACACACAGAGCGTGCAATGGTGTTTGGCCAACTCTTGCAGTGACTCTCCTTCTGGCATGAGGGTACGCCCTTCCATGCGAGTTAGGATAACGGTTTGTGTTATCTCTGGCAGAGTCAGACTCTCTACACCTGCTGCAGCCGACGCCATGGCCGATGACACTCCCGGCACGACCCCCGTTTCAATACCGGCTTCATCCAGTGGCTGTACCATCTCAATCAAGGCACCGTATAAACCAGGATCACCCGTCTGTAAACGAATAACCGTCTTGCTTTGTTGTGCTTGTTCGATCAACCAGCCGACGATCTGCTCCAGTGTCATACCCTTGGAATCGGCAATCACGCAACCCTCTTTGGCCCAACGTGTTGCCGCCTCAGATACCAGTGAACCGGCAAACAAAATGGCGTCGGCGCGGGCGATCAGATCACGGCCCTTGACCGTAATCAGATCGGGATCACCCGGCCCGGCCCCAACAAACCAGACCTTGTTCACATTAGCCATGTATATTAAACCAGCTTCAATTCAGCAATAGCAAAACAGCGGTTAACCCATGCCTGATGCTGGTAGCGCTTCAACAAACGCACAGCGGCCAGGGTAACGATAGGCTCCGCAACAACAATTAACGCATAAGAAGAGGCAAAGCTTGCCCATGCTACAAATGGTGTTGCAACATCTGCCACCAGTAGCCAGAAACCAACTATGGTGGTCACACCGCTGTAATACATCGCATCCATTTTCACAATCTGTTTCCAGCTCAGCGTTTTTGCCTGATCACGCAGTTTGCGACCAATGGTGTAGTGAACCATTAATAGAGGCAGAACCAGAGACAGGCTGTTGACAGCAAGATTAATCAGATCCGAAGGGGCAAACAACAAACCTTGCAGTAATAGTCCGGCAGCAAAACCGATCAAGGTCGGGATAAAACCCAGGGTCAGATAGATAGCTATGGCGCCGACAAAGTGCAACTCTGAGGGGCCAACACTGACATGAAAACTCTGCATAAACAGAGTAAAAAATACCATGGCTAATACGGAACGTAGAATATCTGTTGGCCGTTTAATTAACTCTTTTGCATAAGCCAGTAACACACCACTTGCAACAACATTGGCGAGCACGATTTTGGTTTGGGCAATAATACCGGGTTCGATATGCATAGTAATTTTCTCCTTAGGTAAATTTTAAAATCCGATGCCTGCTCAGCCTTGATATCTTGAGCAAAGGCGTGTTTTATTTTGGTAACCATATGTGCTTCAGAACTGACAGATGCGTGAAAAAGATGTCATCGACACTGAGCCATACTCCATCATGAGGGTATCCAGATTAAGGGTTTGTTTTGTAGCACGGCCTGATACCACAAGGTGGCAAGAATGTCTGGCCTAGCCTGGCAGCCGCAGATTCGCTTGCCTTGTTGTTGCATGAGTGGCAACAAGGTAAGTGTTATTATTGTTTGCCACACCCTAATTGGGCTTCTGTAAAAAAGTGTTGCCATAGAATTTATATTCAGTAATCCTGAAGCGGATCGGGGGAAGGGGGTATAAGGGCTCAAACAGGGTTTCACCCGGATACAGCCCGTCACCCCGGGGCATAATAGTCCAGTGAAGCCAAAGCTTCGCTTATTGGGCCGGTCTCCTGGCTCACCTTCATCCTCACTTATTAGCCTTCCCGTACACGACAGTGGCATTAACAATAAGCTCGTCAGGTTTACAGTAGCGGGGGCTGCGTCGGACTGGATAAAAAAATTATCTTCACCGGACTTCCCGTTTCATCCTACGCAAAAAGTGCGATAAGGAACCCTATCGCGGGATATTACCGGCTTGTGTGTTGAACCACAAGGCTAGAATAGACCCTATCTATGTTAAATTTTCAAAAAAACAATATTTTTAGTTTTATGAGCAATGCTTTGCATTGTGGTGTGGATGGTTTTATCGGGAGCTGGTAGAGAATGATCTTAATCCATTTGTTGAACGGTGATCAAGGTTCTGAATCGTATTGCCGCATAGCTAAATTAACTTAAGAAGAATAATATTCCAGAATTAATAGTATAAAGAGCCGTTGATAGGGCTGATGAATATAACTATGTCACCAAAAAATAAGGTTTATATTAAATAGTTGGGTGCGTCGAGGGAATTGATTCATAAGAATAGATAAAACTGTTGGATGTAACTTCTATGTTTTTTTACTGCTGTCCCGTTAAGTATTTAATCCATTTTAAAGATCTAAACCGCAAAGGGCGCAAAGGATCGCAACGTTATTTTGTTTTACATGCCTCTAAACAAAACTCAGCAAAGAGATTATAACAGAAAACCGAACAGAAAACCGGACACCCATCCCAGAAAACCGGACACCCATCCTAATATTGACATCCAAACAGATCAAGAGTAGTTTTCTTATCAGGAATAAATACAGGTTAAAGGAGTTAACCATGCCCAAACCCCGCTACGCTCAAGTCTCATTAGATGCTACACCCTACTATCACTGTGTCTCCCGTTGTGTTCGCCGTGCATTTTTATGTGGCACTGATAATTTTTCAGGTCAAACCTATGAACACCGCCGAGGCTGGATTGAAGACAAGCTATTAGAACTGGCGGGTATCTTTGCTATTGATATAGCCGCCTATGCCATCATGTCGAATCACTATCACGTGGTGTTACACATCGATAAATTAATGGCGGAAAGCTGGGATAAAAACCAAATCATTGAACGGTGGCATCAACTATTCACCGGTAATGCCCTCTCTCAACGTTATGTTCAAGGTGAATCACTAGGGCAGGCTGAATTAAAGGCACTTGATGAAGATGTCACTATATGGCGGCAACGCCTGATGGATATCAGTTGGTTTATGCGTATATTGAATGAAGGCATTGCCCGACAGGCCAATACCGAGGACAACTGTACGGGCCGTTTTTGGGAAGGTCGCTTCAAATCCCAGGCCCTGCTAGATGAGGCCGCACT
>JAFLJQ010000073.1 GCA_022712915.1 Gammaproteobacteria bacterium
TTTGAATCGTAAAGTAAATTTGGTCACCAGAAAAGCGTATGGGTTTAGGCACTATGAAACGCTGGAAATAGCACTATTTCATACGATGGGGAAGCTTCCTGAGCCGGAATCAACCCACAGATTTTTCTGAAGAGCCTTAAATATATAAGGTAAATGAAAGTCTATCCGGAGTATTCAAGCTTAATTCATTATAAAATACCCGATTAATTTTTCTCTGCATCCCTTTTCACTCTTTGCAAAAAAGTATGTTTTACGGCTACTCTTCGTATCTCATGTCCATTTCTGATGCCACAAACATTGCCTAACGGGGCGGTATTAATTTATCTCGCTTGTTAGCAAGATAGTCATGATATAAATTAACAATATAGCATCCCTCAATTGTTTGGGTGAAAAATTATTTTCTGTTCTTAATTTACGATTTACAATATTATTTTTATAATACAACGACGTCCTCAGGATAAACTATTTTTTGACAACAACATATTTTCCTTTATGTAGTTTAAAGGCAATTTTGGCAAATATTTAAAACTGTCATAGGTTTCGATAAGACCGGCTACTGTGCTGGTATGCCACACCCCGCTTCCGTCTGGTGCAGGGATTTGCTCATGGTGCAGGTATTCACAGATATATTGCAGTGACCTATTTTGTTTTTGCAATTCTACAATAATTTCCCGTATCTGCCAGACCACGGGATCTCGATACAGCGTGCTGGTAGTGGTGGTATTTGCGGTCTTGTTTAAAGAGACACAGCCGAAGGGAATATAAGGCAAGACTTGATTAATGCCATCCACTTCAGTCTGTGTAGGTGAATTTTGCCAATGTAGCTTACGATGTTCATATTCTAAGTTTATCATTTTACAAGCAAAACTCCACCAGCCTTCAGGCTGGGATGTATCAATACGATCCAGGATAGTAAAAATAGAAAAGTGATATTGTTTGAACCATTGTTCCTGTACAAGGCCTGCAATGCTTACACTAAAGGCCCGATTAAGTTCTGTCATCAATAAACCAGATGCTTTACCTTTGTGCAACAACTCGATAACCGTATTTCCACCGTTACGTTGTTCGAAGGGGGTGGCTGCGTGGACATTTTTATCCACGATTACATCTACCAGTGTGTGTTTTGTATAGAGAAGACAGAATTGATGAAGCAAGGTGTCTTGTATCTCAATCCTGTTTTGTTGTTCATCCGTACATGTGCGTATATAACCTAAAAGCTTCATATCGAGTCCTTATTATGTTGTGCTAAGTAACATGTAGCATTACTTATGCGTATTCCATTATTTTTATCAGTTGCGCCGTATCTATCGCACAATCAGGAATAAAATTAACAGCGCTGATATTTATAACCGTCGCCGAGTTCTTCTGGTTCTCGTGCTCAACACCTGACTACATCCGGGCAGAACCACAAATCTGCCCAGAACAGGCCCCCCCCTAAAAAACTACCCCGGAAAAGGTCACGCTCAGCACGTACGTGTCTTTTACTGACTACTGACCTTGCTGTGTTATCACTGGGCTAATTCATTAGTCAGTGGCATGAACCGGGTAAAATTGTGTTAAAATCAACAACTTAACCTGTCATTATTTATACCAGAATGGCAAAAACATTGCAACTTAAACTCAAGAATAATCCGTAATGGCAAAAAATCAAGACGCTACGGCAAATATTACATGGATTGAGGAGATTGTCGAGCGAATAAAGAGAGCAGAAGGTCTACGCTTTGATACAGATGTCGCCCCCATTTTTGGTGTTGATAAAACAACCATTGGTAAATGGAAGTCACGCGGCACTGTCCCATTTGAATACCTCATACATTATGCCCAGCAAAAAAATTACACTTTAGACTGGTTGCTACTTGGCCGTGGCACCATGAACATGGAAGTATTTGAGCAAGTGAATGAAGCGTTTAGCGCCCCTTACCGTGCCAGACAAATTGACTACACACTGTTTAATGCCATTGCGGTAGAAGTTCGCAGTATGCGGAGTGAAAATGACATCAAAATTACAGATGAACAAATGCAGGTCAAGATCGATCAGCTCATTACCTATATCTATAACAGCATGATCAAAAGTGGTGAGCAAATAGTCGACCCAGATCAGGTTCGCTCGTTAATCAATATGATTGAATAGTGCTCCCTCCACCACAATATGCTCAATTACTAACTTGATGCCCCCAATTCTAGAATACCAACAAGCACATAACTAAATACAAATAAAGCCAGCGTGATAATGACAAACACCAAAATATTATTTATTCTCTGGCCGCGCATTTTCGCGATATGAATAAATAGCAGCTTGTTCTTTAATACGAAACATCCAGCTTGGTAAAAGAACAGGCCACTAATAACACAATCACTGATTATTAATATTCCCCACCGGCCATTCTCCCAGACGCAACTATAAATCAACAACCACCCGCAGAGCGGGTGGTATGATGAAAGCCCCCAAAGGGGGCTATTAAAGTCCTTCTAGTCGCATCTGCTCCTGGCGTTTCTCTTCTACTTCCTGGTTCCGTATATACTTGCGAATCACTTCTTCATCA
>JAFLJQ010000032.1 GCA_022712915.1 Gammaproteobacteria bacterium
ATACGTGGTAGATACATGTGCCGGACATGTAGAGCTGGATAACACATGAAAACTAAGCTGCGAATCGTTACATTCAGGGCTTGTTACACTTTGATAATATTACCACTGGACAAGGGTATGAAAGGATTGGAGAATAAAATCAGAGTGCGTACTGACTTGTCCTGCGCGAGTAAATATATAACTGAGGAGCCGGATGCGGTAGTTCCGCACGTCCGGATCTGTGTGGGGGCGGCCGGGTAACTGGCCGTTCTACCACGATTGTTGCAAAGGAATGAATAAGAAATCTAAAAAGGCAATTCTTTACTTTATCGGTGCTGTAATAAGCACCTGCCTTAGCCTGTATGCTTTTTTGTCAGCCATTTTCTACGCATGGATGAATGCCAATGGTTCTTGGTCGGATGAGAAAGCAGCACCATGGGCATATGGATCATTGGCGCTAGCAGCTGTGTTTTTCATTATATGTGTTTATTTAATAGTTAAAATGGTTAAATTACGTAAAGTGTCAAATGAAACATAATAAGCCAATCAAGATCGCACGCAAAAAGCGCGTGCTGAGACAGCCAAACTACGGCCACCCCTTATTGAATTGTTATGTGTTAAAGAGCGAATGAGCAAAGCAGTCAAATATGGTGTTGGTACTCTTTCTTTGCCGACTATATTGATAGCCGGTTTTCTATTCTACTCTTTTGCTGGTCATGTGGTAGTTGCAGAGTATTTTAAGCGTGAAGGCACTCCAAGCCTAAAATTTACCTTTAGTCGATGCACCAATACCCAGAATGAAAAACATGAAATCATAAGTTCTGAATGGAATAAAGATAATGTGTTTGTGCTTAAAGGAGTTGTCATCCCAGACTGTGGAACAACGTGGATATTTGGTAGTTACAAGGTCAATGAAAATCAGCTTACTTTAATCTATTCACCGGTTATGGCCAGTCTTTTAGCTTGTACATGTGCTCATAATGTTGAGTATAAGGTAACCGGCTTGCAGAAACTTCCATATAAAATAAGGTTAATCGAAGAAAATGCTGTATTTGAAGAGCCAGTCTTTCTGTATAAGATCTTAGGTGTGTATGATTAAAATTAATAATAGGATATCCACCCTAGGCAGACAAATGTGTCAACTTTATTTAATCTGAGATATAGCATGAAAAATACACGTAAAGCTGTATTGTTGTCCGCACTGGTTCTGCCTGGGCTGGGACAATTGGTACTCAAACGTTACAAATTTGCCGGGGGATTTTTTCTGGCGGTGGCGATCAGTTTTTATGGGATGGTGGGTATCGCAATGGAGCGGGCCACGGATATTCTAAATAAGATAAATATTCAAGGTGGTGCACTGGATGTGCAGGCCATTGTAAATGCGACTACGCAGGCAACAATATCGACGGACAATTCGACGTTTAATCTTTATCTAAGTGTGATCATTGCATGTTGGGTATTAAGTATTGTCGATGCCTGGTTGGCTGGTAAGAGGCTTTAAATTGAGAGCACATGGTACGTGTTGTCGAGCTAAAAAATCGTGGTAATCACTAATTTAGTATCGATAAATTGGATTTGTTAATCTGTACATGTAGACATTTTGTTAATATATGTAACGAATTATTGAGTTATCCTTTGTGAAATAAAAGGAGTCACTATGGCCTTTCCACTTGCAACTGTCCTTACAGCCGCACCCGGTATTATTTCGGCAGCGGCTGATATCATTAAACATATTCGCCACAGAAAACAGGATGCCAAACCTGAGAAGCCAAGTGATGACCCTGTGGAAGCGCTTGTTGCTCTGATTGAAAAGCAGGCCGTGGTGATAGAAGAGTTGGCTCGCAATAACAGTAGTCTGGCATTGGCGGTGCGTAATAATCGAATCTTATCTGTGGTAGCAATGGGGGTAGCGGCGTTGGCTATCGGCCTGGCGATCTGGTTTTAAAAATAAAAACGGCCGGTTACCCGGCCGTTTTTTGTTATGCGGCTAATAGCATTGGCCGACGAACTAAAAATACACGCTATAGCCCAGCGTTAGACCGGCCTCAGCTAGTGAATAAACGTATTTATCATTCTTCTCATCACTATCATTGGTCAGGACAATTTTTGCCTGGGTGCTGATAAATAACCCATAATAGCGGTATTCTGCAAACAGTTTCATGGCGATGCCCGCGGCACTGATGTTAACTGCGTGGATCTCATTTGGGTTAGGCGATTCACGCGTGGCCTTATCTGTATACACAGCTGTACCCTTGGCCTGTAGCAAGCCTATACCCAGGCCGCCGCCTAGTCGAAAACCGTGTTCCTTATTTGGGTGTACACCAATGCCGCTCGTGCTATAAAAAATTTGTGGCATGATATATGTGTGACTGCCTTCAATAGATGTGCCGTAATTTATTTTTTTATCTTCTAGTTCCTGTGTGTTCAGGTCAAACTGTGAATATCCCGCTTCAATGACGATTTGCCAGTTAAGATCATTGGGTGCCAGATTGCCAGTAGTTATCGTCAGGTAAGGCGAGTTACTCGAATCATGAAAACGGGCCTTTGTTTTATAATCTGGATCGCCTGTATTGGGGTTTTTAATATCGAAGATGGTTGTAATGTTATGCGTGTAACCAATACTGATGCCCGGTGTATCTTTGTTATAGATCTCGGGTTTGGGCGGAGCATCAGTTTTCTGGTTAGTCTCTGCGTCGGGTTTTACTGTGGACGGTGTTTTTGTATTGTCTTGTGTCCCTGGCGACGTTAGCTGTTTGGCATATGCCTGGCTGGAGAGTAAAAGCAGCATTAAAGTGATTAAACTGAATTTTATATTGATTGATAATTTTGGCATGAGTATTCTCCCCCGAGGTTACTTTGAATATAAAATGATGCAGATAGAACGCTACGCAACAAATAATTTGAGCAGATCATTTAAGAAATTTCGACCCTGTTCGGTAGGCTGGATCCGGCTATCATCCACATCTAGCCAGCCTTGATCGCAGGCTTTTTGTAATTGTTCCGCCATGACGTCGATGCTTAATCCGGTATGCTGTTTGAATAGTTCGGTTTCAAAGCCATCGTTTAAGCGTAGGGCGTTCATCATGAACTCAAGGGTGAGATCATTTATTTGTAATGTTTTTTCACCCGCCAGGACAGATTGACCTTCATTGATCTGTAGATAATTTCGAGGACTTTTGTGTTTCCAGTGGCGGGTGACCGTTTGTTGGTCGGCATCACTGATCTTGCCGTGTGCACCCGCACCAATACCCAGGTAGTCACCAAATTGCCAGTAGTTGAGGTTATGCTTGCTTTGTTTTTTATCTCTGGCATAGGCGGATATTTCATACTGTTGAAAGCCGCGCTCATTCAGGACGATTTGACATTGCTCTTGCATAGACCAGATACGGTCATCGTTGGGCAAGGTGGGTGGGTGATTATAGAAAAAGGTATTGGGTTCAATCGTGAGTTGATAGTGTGATATATGGCTGGGTTCAAGATCGATGGCGGTGTTGATATCACGTAGAGCCTGTTCGATGCTTTGCTGTGGTAGGCCAAACATCAGATCCAGATTAAAGTTATCAAACCCGGCATCATGTGCCATTTCTGCCGCACGGATGGCATCTTTGCGGTTATGGATGCGGCCCAGGCTGTGCAAATGATATTCATTGAAACTTTGAACGCCAATCGATAGGCGATTGATACCGATGTCTTTAAATTCAGCAAATTTTCCTTGCTCGACCGTGCCGGGGTTGGCTTCCAGAGTCACTTCGATATCGGGCTTTAGGTTCAGGCGCGAGCGTAGTTCGATCATCAACTGATCTAATGCCTCTGGGCTGAACAGACTCGGTGTGCCGCCGCCCATAAAAATGCTTGATATTGAACGGCCCCAGATACTGGGTAAATGGTTTTCGACATCCTTTACCAGAGCCTTGATGTAATCTTTCTCCGGGAGGCCATCCTTCACGGCATGCGAATTGAAATCACAATAAGGACATTTCTGTACACACCATGGAAAGTGGATGTAGAGGGACAGGGGCGGAAGTTGAGTTAGTTCTAGCATTTTTTTTGCACCACGAAACCTCAAAGATACGACGTTTTAAAGACTGTTTTTTTTCGAGCTTTCGCGCCTTGGTGGTGAGTATGTTGATTAATGACCAAGTGCGGTAACCAATGCTTTAAGTGCCTGGCCACGGTGGCTGAGTTGGTTCTTGATCTCGGCAGGTAGTTCGGCAGAGGAGCAGTTGTGTGTGGGCACGAAGAATACGGGGTCGTAGCCGAATCCGTTTTCGCCTTGTGGTTCAAGGGCAATGGTGCCTTCCCAGGTGCCTTGAAAGATCAGCGGTGTAGGATCGGCACTGTGGCGCATGTAGACCATCAGGCATTGAAAACGGGCGCTGCGTTCGGTTTCGGGTATGTCTTTTAGATCGTTTAATAGTTTTTGCAAATTTTGCTCGTCACTGGCACCGATACCGGAAAAGCGCGCCGAGTAAATACCGGGAGCGCCTTGTAGGGCATCGACTTCCAGCCCTGAGTCATCGGCGATGGCGGGCAGACCGGAATGCTCAGCGGCATTGCGTGCCTTTAGAATGGCATTCTCGACAAACGTCAGTCCGGTCTCTTCAACTTCTTTGATGTTGAATTTGGACTGTGGCAGGACTTGCATATCAAATCCTGCCAGCATCTGGTCGATCTCACGGACTTTGCCCATGTTGTTACTGGCCAGGACAATTTTTTGAGTCATGATTTGTTACCTGTTTAACGATTAAATGCAAAGGTGAAGGCGCAAAGTTTTTAAATTATATTTCTTTGCGCCTTTTCACCTTTTTGTTAAAAAATATTTTATGAAGCCAGTGCTTGCAGTTGTTTTTCCATTAACTGTGCGATGGCATCTTTGCCGAGCTTGAGCATGGCATCCAGTTCAGCTTGTGTGTAGGCCTCGCCTTCGGCGGTACCCTGGATCTCGATGAAGCCACCTTTGTCATCCATCACGAGGTTCATGTCGGTTTCGCAATCGCAATCTTCTGGGTAATCGAGATCGGCCACCGCTGTACCTTTGTATACGCCAACTGAAATGGCGGCAATCTGGCTGGTTAGGGGGTTCTTTTCGATGATTTTGTTATCAAGCATGTGTTGAATGGCATCGACCAGTGCGACGTAGCTACCGGTGATTGAAGCGGTGCGGGTGCCACCATCGGCCTGAATGACATCACAGTCGATAGCGATGGAGTTTTCTCCGAGTAGTTGCATGTCTACGGCGGCCCGTAGGGAACGACCAATTAATCGCTGGATCTCCATGGTGCGGCCACCTTGTTTGCCACGCGCGGCTTCTCGGCCCATGCGTGATCCGGTGGAGCGGGGCAACATGCCATATTCTGCTGTGACCCAACCCTGGCCCTTGCCACGTAAAAAACCGGGTACTCTGTTTTCAACTGATGCGGTGCAGATGACCTTAGTATCTCCAAATTCGACAAGTACGGAACCTTCTGCGTGTTTGGTGTAGTTACGGGTCAGTCGAATTTCACGAATTTGTTCGGGTGCACGGCCACTGGGTCGCATAGTGAGTCCTCATTTGTATGTTGGGCCGGGATTATAGCGCAGCCGGAATAGTTGTGCTTAACCCTTGCGTGCGTGGTTGCCGGGTTTGCTGATATTTGAATGAGGTGCCTTTTTCTTTGCAGCGACAGAGTGTGTGCGTAATGTGAGGGACATGATTTGCATGGCTATGGCACTGACGTTATCACTTTGCGGGGCTTTAATATTTTCGGCTTGTTTAGCCATATCATCAAGCGCATCCTGTAAGCGGCCATCGAACAGTTTCATGCCCATGCTTTTTTCACCTAGAGGCTCCCAGAAACCATCTGAGCACAGCAACATGATATCGCCCGCCTTGAGAGGAGTCTTTTGGCTGAGGGTTATGGCGGGTGGATTTTTTGTCATGCCAAGACAGCGGGTGACGACGTTACGCAGTGGATGTCCGCTGAAATCTTCCGAGTCAAGTTGTCCGCCCGCCAGCATATTTTCGACTACTGAATGATCCTGAGTGCGCTCGACCATTTGGCCTGCACGGAACAAGTAAAGTCGGCTGTCTCCGACATGGTTCCACCAGGCATGACCCTGTTGTATGAGGCAGAGCACGGCGGTGGAGCCGGGGTTGATGGGCGGATTCTGCTTTGTCCCCCCTTCAACAATAGTCTTGTGGGCCGTTTCAAGCACCTTTTGCAGGAAGGCCATGGGTCTTTTAATTGGGATGGTCTGTTGGTCGAATATTTTACGGGTGATATCGAGTAGGGTTTGTGCGGCAAATTCACCGCCGGGTCGGCCTCCCAGGCCATCACCCAGTAGCAGCAATACAGTGTCTTCTTTATTGAATATTGCGATCCGATCCTGGTTTGTCTTCCGATCACCAATCCGGCTGACGGTGGCTGCTAAATATTGCATGGCTTAGGCCTCGGGCATCTCTGCATCAGACAACAGCGTGGCCTTTTCGATCGGCAAGGTTGCCAGGAGTTCATCGACTTCCTGTGGCCGGTCTAAAGGGTCAACCGCCATGGCCCAGTCTATGGCCTTGAGTAGTGGGGTTGAGTAGCGTTTTTTAAAGGCTCTGGTTGCTGGGCGCAAGGTATCCTTTTCACGTCGTTGTGGTGAAGGTGGAGGTGAGCTGCCTTCGATGCAGGCACGCATCGCTGCGCCAAGGGCATAAATATCGGTCCAGGGGCCGATGTAACCGGCTGGGTCGAGTTGCTCAATAGGAGAAAAGCCGGGTGTGACCACCTGATTAGATTGGAACTGGCGAGTGTGCATCATCTCATGTGCTGCGCCGAAATCGAGTAATAATGGATTGCCACCTTTGCGGATATGTACATTACCGGGTTTGATATCCAGATGTAATAGACCATGGCTATGGATCAGTTTGAGCCCTTTCAGTAGCGGGACAAATACCGTGATAATAAAGCGTTCCGTCAAATTACCTTTATGCTTTTTGATATAGGCCTGTAGGTTCACCCCGGGTTCATAATCCATCACCATATATACGGTGCCATTGGCGCGAAAGAAGTTGCTCACATTGACGATATTGGGGTGCTTCAGCGTGGTGAGGGTGCTGGCCTCCTGAAAGAACAATCGTCGGCCACGGGACAGACGCTCCTCATGATCGGTATTGATGGCAATAACATGTAGACGTTCATCTCGTTTGGCGATGGTGGTTGGCATGTATTCTTTGATGACGACCTTACTTTTATCGCCATTGAGCGTGGCCCGATAGACAATACTAAAACCGCCACCGCCGAGAAGTTTCTCGATAGTGTATTCATCAACCCTTGTCCCCTTGGGCAGGGCATATTCGCTACTGCTCATGTCTTGTATTGGCCAACTGCGTTATGATGCTGTTCAGACGTCCGCCATTTGGCCGACCTGTAATCCCTACAGTATAGATTGATGTGACCCAATAGGAAAAACTTTCATGATCCGAAGTATGACCGCCTTTGCCCGACAGGCATCCACTGGAGACTGGGGTGACCTGTCCCTTGAATTGCGCTCTGTCAACCAGCGACATCTGGATATCGCCTTCAGGCTACCGGAAGAGCTGCGGGTGCTAGAAGTGAAATTACGGGAAAGGATCAATGCGCAGTT
The DNA here is from genome assembly GCA_022712915.1 of Gammaproteobacteria bacterium. Lineage (GTDB taxonomy): Bacteria > Pseudomonadota > Gammaproteobacteria > UBA6429 > Thiohalophilaceae > JAHEDB01. The sequence goes on from JAFLJQ010000032.1 coordinate 7,591, forward strand.
GTCTCGCGGTAAAATTGATTGTTCGGTACGTTTTAACCGCGCCGACAGTCAACAAAGTGCCTTTAGCGTCAACAAAGAACTGGCTACCCATATCTCCAAGGCCTGTCGCGAAATTGATGCTCTCGTATACAGTTCTTCACCGATTAATGCCATGGATATTCTGCGCTGGCCGGGTGTGTTGCAATACGAAGAACAGGACATGAGCCTTGTGCATGATGCCCTGCTGCAAACGCTGGGTCATGCCCTTGATGATCTCATCGCCGCCCGTGAACGTGAAGGTGACAAACTTAAAAATATGCTCTTGCAACGCTTTGATGCCATTGATGTTGAGACTACGAAGGTCAAAGCCGTGTTGCCCGACATCATGGCCAAGTGGAAAGAAAAGACCCAGGCCAGACTCAATGAACTCAAGATCGATATTGATGAAAATCGCCTCGCTCAGGAATTAGCTCACATAGCACAAAAGACCGATGTCGATGAAGAATTGGATCGCATTGATAGCCATCTTGAAGAAATCCGTCGCATCCTTGAAAGTGATAAACCCGTTGGTCGTCGTCTCGACTTTTTGATGCAGGAACTACATCGGGAAGCCAATACCCTGGGTTCCAAGTCGATCGATAAATTGACCACTAAGGCATCGGTAGAATTAAAAGTATTAATTGAACAGGCACGGGAACAGGTGCAGAACATCGAATAACCGTCTTTATTGCCAAGGCATCAGGAAAAATAAAAAGACAAACCTGTAGGCCTGAATGTGGCGTAAGCAGTATCTAGGGAGGGGGAAGGATGACCTTTTCTGGATTTTATTTTATCCGGCTTGCATGGCAGATTTGTTTTTTTGTTATTTTCGTTCCTTTAACAAACACCCATTTATTCACATATCAATCCAATTTAAAGATCTAAACTGCAAAGGGCGCAAAGGATCGCAACGTTATTTTGTTTTATATTAGAGGAAAATTAGAGGTTATCTGAAGCATTCAAGTTCATTTTTTATACATTACCGAATTTATTTTTTCTTTGCGCCTCTTTGCGACCTTTGCGGTAAAATGTATTTTATTAACAATGTTCATGTCTCATGCTCATTCCAACCACCTTAAGCCGTTAAGTACTCGGTAGATACATGATTTTTTAGATTATTAACGGGACAGAAGTGATCTTAGATGCTTTGGATTATGAGTGAGCCTTACAGCCTGTCACTTCCAATGGATTACGTTTGCTTCTGCGTGGGATGACTGCGTGTTAGTTGGCGGCAGAAGTAGGCCTTGAGATAATCAGTCTCTGGCATGGCGGGATGGACCGGGTGATCCAGACCCTGATGTCCTTGCTCTAAGACCTGGAATAATTCCTGTGGCAGTGGTTTGGCGGCCTGGCGGATTTCGCTCAGCAGATCTTCGCGGCTCATATGATATGAACAGGAGGCTGAGACCAGGATGCCGTCGTTTTTTAGTAATTGCATGCCGAGGCGATTGATGCGTCGGTAAGCGATGCTGCCTTCCTTGTGATCCTTACGCCGTTTAACAAAGGCGGGTGGATCTAGCACGACCACATCAAAGCGTTCCCCTGTGGTATGCAGGTTTTTTAAAACCTCGAAGGCGTCACCGGCCTCGGTGCGGAAGCTGCCTGCGTAGTTGCCAAGCTTGGCGTTATGTTGCGCCAGTTGCAGAAATGTCTCGGAGGCATCAACTGCTACGACCTCACTTGCCCCGGCCGCTAGCGCTTGCACACCCCAGGCGCCGATATAGGCGAATACATCCAGTACGCGTTTGCCCTGCACATAATTGTTGAGGCGCAATCGATTCAGGCGATGATCGAAATACCAGCCGGTCTTCTGTCCACCTTCCAGTGGTACCTCGAAGCTAACGCCATTCTCTTCGATTTTTACCCGTTCCGGGATCGTTCCCTTCACCACTTCGACATATCTTGTTAGTCCCTCCAGTTCACGCAGAGCGCCATCATTGCGCAGCAGGATCGCCTGTGGTGCAAGTACCTTGTCCAGGGCAGTGAGCACTTGCTCGCGTAATACCTCCATGCCCATGGTGGTGATTTGAACCACTAGAATATTATCGAAACGATCTACTACGAGTCCGGGCAGGCCATCACTTTCACCATAGATCAGGCGATAGAAAGGCTTGGGAATCAAGCGTTGGCGTAGAGCCAGTGCCGCCTGCACACGTTGTTCGAGTAAGGCGGTATCGAGTACCTCTCCGGCATGGCGGCTGAACAAACGGCCACTGATGAGTGAGTGAGGATTCACATAGGCCATGCCCAATACATCGCCGCGTGAACTTTCCACCTGCACCTGTTGACCGGGTGTGAATCCTTTTAGGGGGGTGTTCCCGGTATCCACTTCATTACTGTAAATCCAGTCATGGCCGATGGAGATACGGCGCTCTTCATTCTTGCGTAAGCGGAGGGTGGTGAGAGACCCTGAGGTAAGTTTCGGTGATTCAGGCATGTTGTATCAATGGGTGAGGTGAGTTAGCCAAATAGAATGGCATATTTTAAGAGCCACGGCTATTTTTTATGGGAGATCCTTTAAATCCTTGTGCAAGCAAAGATATTAAACGGTGTTTTCCAGTGAGGCTAAAGGACAGACTTCTCTCCGAATTATATAATGCGGTAAAATTAGGTATACTTTTTCATCTGTGATACTGGCCTCGATTATACAAAATTATGAAATATGGTAATGAGCAATATGCTGGATAAGTTTTCGTGTAACGATAAGCATTATGTAGATTTAGGAAAAAGTGATGTTTTCAGTCAGAAATAAAGATATCGCCATCTTTGTCATTATGGGCATTGGTGCAGCCTGTGGCCTTATATACGAATATTTACTTGCTCATTATGCAGGTCGAGTGCTTGGTGCTATTGAGACGGTCATTTTTTCCATGATTGGCATCATGGTCGTCTCCATGGGAATTGGCTCTTTTCTGGCAAGATACATTAAATGTCCGATTACCGGGTTTGCCTGGCTTGAAGTTATTATTGCTTTTGTGGGCGTAAGCTCCATTCTCATTATTGGTTCGGTCTTTTCCTTTAGCTATGAGTTACCCAATATTATTGCGGAAACATTCCGGCTTCCTGCCGATATTGTTCCTCGTGGTGGTCTGGTTAGTAAGGGTATCTGGGTCGCTGAGCATGTCCCTTATGTGATTGGTTTTTTTCTGGGCATATTGATTGGTGCCGAGATCCCGCTTATCGCCAGAGTAAGACAGTCACTTTATAAAGACCATCTCGAAAATAATACCGGCGATATTTATGGTGTTGATTATATTGGTGCAGGAGTGGGCGCGGCAATCTGGGTTGTGTTTATGTTGTCTATTGAGCCTACATTTGCGGCTGCATTAACGGCAACGGCCAATCTTGTTGTTGGTTTTATTTTCTATGTTATTTTTTATAATAGCATCAAAGGCAAGGAAGTCCTTCTAGTGGGGCATTTGCTTGTGTCGTGTTTGATTCTTACTATTGGCATGTATGGACAACAGTGGGATCATGAAATGGAAGATCTTCTTTATCGAGATAAAGTTGTTTATAGTACAAATACGCAATACCAACACCTTGTTATTACCGAACGAATTCTTGATCCTCGCAGGCAACCGGCACATTACTTTTATATAAACGGCCGAACTCAATTTTCTACTTTAGATGAACATATTTATCATTCTATGCTGACGTATCCTGCCATGGTTTCATCGGCAAGACATAATGAGGTGCTGATTGTTGGTGGGGGAGATGGTCTGGCCTTAAGAGATGTTCTGCGTTGGAATCCACGTGAAGTGACACTGCTTGATTTGGATGAAAAACTGGTAAATTTTTTTACAAAGCCCGTTATTGTTGATGGCAGAGAGATTAATTTACCCTTTTTAAATTTAAATAAAAACAGTCTGTCTGATAAAAGACTTAATACTCAATTTGGTGATGCTTACTTGTCTGTCGATACCTTGATTCAGGCTAACAGGGTCTTTGATACGATTATTGTTGATCTACCCGATCCCAGTCACCCCGATCTCAACAAGCTTTATTCAAAACGTTTTTATAAAAAATTGTATCGTTTACTCGCGGGCGATGGTGCCATAAGCATTCAATCAACGTCTCCTTATTATGCAACTGATGCCTTTATCAGTATCGGCAAAACGCTCAACGCCGCCGGTTTTGATAATGTAGAGCAGTATCATCATAATGTCCCAAGTTTTGGAGAGTGGGGCTGGACGATAGCAACCAAACATGGTGCGAGTGCAAAATCCAGGATCCAGCAATTCGAGGAATTACCCATCAATGATGGTTGGATAACAAAAGGCAAACTCCTGGGGGCGTTTGAATTTAGTCAATCTTTCTATAAGGATTTTGATAAAGTGAAGATAAACAGGCTGGGAAGTGGTGTTATGTACAAATATCACCACGATGCATGGACGGACCAAAATAGCCTCTTTCCGTACTAGAGTTATTCTTAATGTAAGTAGGGTTATATTATTGCCATGTTTTGTAAATAACATAATATGTCCTTGACATATTATGTCCGATGTAACTATGATCAACTTAAATAATGGAGGTGCTCAGTGAGCAACAAATTAAATCTGGACGATCTTTCGACTGCTTTTGTAAAGGCTTCGTCAGAAGAGGGTCTGCAATATTCTGCGGAATTATTAGAGGGTGAGGTGCCTGTTTTACAGGTGTCCATTTCAGATCGTGAAGAATTTCCGGTCTATATCACCATAGATGATAATCAAGCATTGTGTGTCTCATATCTGTGGACTGAGGATGATGTTAAGCCTGAGTGTAGACAGAAATTGCTGGATGATTTGCTGGTAATGAATCTTCCTATGCCACTTTCTGCATTTTCCAAGATTGGATCGCGGTATGTGATTTTTGGTGCCTTATCAACATCATCCAGTGTTCAAGATGTGATTAGTGAAGTTGAAATATTAAGTGATAACACTTTAGATGTGTTTGATGCGATAGATGGATACTTGCAAGAGTCTGTCACTAACTAATAGTTAAAGGGGTATGTATGAGTATTTTACGAAAATTAATTACCGCCGTAAGGGGTGGAGCCACAGAAGTCGGTGAGGCGATTGTTGACTCACAGGCTATCCGTATTCTGGATCAGGAAATTCGAAATTCAGAGTCTTCACTGGTAAAGGCCAAACAAGAGTTGACCAATATTATGGCCCAGAAAATGGGTGTAAAGCGTAAAGTTGATGATCTGAATACTAAGATTGACGAGCATATGAATTATGCACGTCAGGCATTGAGTAAAAAAGATGAAGGACTAGCGGGTGAAATAGCACAAAAAATTGCCGAGTTTCAAAATGACCTCGATCCTCAGACGGCATTACTGGATAGTTATGTTGCCAGTGTTAAACAGCTGAAGGAGACTATCCGTAAAACTGAAAATAGCTTGAGTACCATGAAGCGTGAAGTTGCGATAGTTAAATCAACTGAAAGTGTTCAAAAAGCTCAATCGGCTTTAGCATCCAGAACATCCGGCTCTAACTCTTCTATGTTAAATGCATCTGAATCGATAAAACGTATCAAGGAACGTCAACAGAACAATGCAGACCGAATGAATGCAGCATTGGAAATGGAAAAAGATGCTACGGGTGATGATTTGGCGGCAAAAATGCAAGCAGCGGGAATTATTAGCGGTAAATCCAGTAGTGCTGATATCCTTTCAAAGCTAAGAACTGAATCAAAATAAGTTAGCAGGGTTTAACATGGGCATTTTTGATCGTTTTAAAGGTGAAAAAGAACAAATTCGAATTCTCGATCATCCCAGCAAACTGGTAGTCGGTGATATCGTAAAATTTGGGTTTTGTGATCTGTCTGGTATTAGTAATCAAGAGATCATCATTAAAAGCATACTGACTTATGATGTTAATCCAGGCAGTTCACCAATTACTGCCTGCTGTTTTCAGACTGATGAGAGTCGTGAGTATCACCTGTTTTCAATGCCGGATGCTTCACTTAAAGACACGTTTGGTCTTGCACTAAAGGTCTTTCCGGAAGATGTCGAATCCATATTTTCAATAGATGAATTCGCACATATCCTGGATGAAGATAGTGGCGACCAACATGTTTTAGACAGAAAGAATACGCCTGAACACTTTTCAGGTTGGACCGGTCAACGATATGTCCAGGAAGCTGGGCATGAAGGCTATCTGCATAAGGGTGACTTTCGTGAGATAACACTACCGGATGATAAGGAGTCGTGTATTCCCTTTAGTTATTATTATCTTGTGAGTAAAGATCGAAAACACGCCATTCAAATTGAGGTTTACGATGGAGGGCGTACCGAGGTTTTCCTGGTTGCGTATCAGCCTCAGCGTTATATTGAAGAAATGTGGCCTTCTTAAAATAGTTGTTTGAATAACGTGAAGAAAAAAAATACAGTGTCTACTCGGCCTGGGTTCACAAAGTCGATAGATGCTATTCAGGTTGCTTTTGAATTAAGGCCGGGTATACCTGATTTCATTCGTGTCAGTGCGGCACAAAATGGGCTCTCTCCCTCTGCACAAATCAGACACATTATAGGTTTGCCTTATCAAAAGGCTCAGCGTCCTCGTTTAACTGTTTCTTTAAGTAATGATGATTATTTAGTCCTTGGCAAACGGTATAGTATATTACCAACTGAGGGTAATGAATTAGAATCCTGGCAGCGTGCAGGCATTAGACAAAAAATTGAACAAGAATTACTGGATTTTTATCAACAAGAATCAGCGAACTAACAAGTTTACTTATATCTACTATCAGAGATAGATATGCATTTTATTTTTTTAAATCGAAGACGGCGTCAATATAACCGACTGGCTTTACTTGACGCGGATCTTAGTTATTCTTTAAAACTGACTAGTCTTTACCTTACGGTGATGTTGTCTGCTCATGTGCTGGCAATGATGGTTTTTGAAAAACTATCATTTTGGAGTGCGTCATGGTTGACACTCACAACCGTTACGACTGTGGGGTATGGAGATATAGCGGCAGTTACCTTCTGGGGTCGATTGTCCACTATTCTGATACTTTTTGTTGGCAGCATTTTTATTGTCGCGAAAGCCGCAGGTGACTATTTTGATTATCGTGCTCGAAAACGCGAGAAAATGTTAAAAGGGGATTGGAGCTGGAATATGAATGATTACATCGCCATTTTAAATACACCAGTATCTAATGGTGAAGAATACCTGAACCGATTAATTGAACAATTTCGAACCAGCCGGGATTTTTCTGACACCCCGATCCAGATGCTTACAGGCAGCTTTCCGGATGGGTTACCAAAATCATTGCGCAACCATAAAGATGTAACCCATTACACTGGCCGAGCAGATTTAGTTGAGAACCTTGAGGCCATTAATATTCTTGATGCCAAAATTGCTATTATTCTATCCAAGCGAGAAGGGGACAAGGCCTCTGATGGCCGAACGTTTGACATGATACACCGCTTGCGTGATCTGGGCTTTAAAGGTTCTATTCTGGCTGAGTGTGTGGACGACACCAATAGACAACGTCTGATTTCAATTGGTGCCGATATTGTCATTCGGCCCATACGCGCATACCCTGAGATGATCGTCAGGGCATTTGTTGCACCCGGATCGGAACAAATTATTGAAAACATGTTTTCAAGTAGTGGTGATGAATATTTGCGGTTTGATATAGCTGTCTCAAACAAGTCATGGTCTGATATTGTTTGTTCTGTTTCCAGACATAACCTTGGCACGGCAATTGGGTATATCGATATAGAATCATGTGAATTGCATTGCAATCCTCCTTCGTCACAACTTGTTAATGCCTCGTCAATTTTTATCATTGCCCGAGAGGAATCAATTCCTACAATATCATCTCTCAAAAAGGTATTGCAGCAGGTATCATGATAGGGGTAAATATGACTTGGTAGAATAGATCAGGTTTTGGGTGGTTCTTTCGCCTCTGTTTTGAAGACGCCTATCTTGTTTTCCAGTTTATTTGCGAGGGAGGTGAGTTTGATGCTGATTTCGGTGCAGTTGTTGGCGCGAGTTGAGTTGGTATCGGTGACACTGCTGATGGTACTGATGTGATGGTTGATCTCATCGGTAACTGCGCTCTGCTCTTCAGCCGCGCTGGCGATCTGGGTGTTCATGGAAGAGATCTTTTCTACTGTGACCGTAATCTGCTCCAGGGCGCCGCCGGCATGACTGGCCTGATCGACACAGGAGACAGAACGTTGGCGGCTTGCCTCCATAAGGGTGACGGCGTTGTGTGCTCCACTTTGGAGCTGGGTGATCATGTTTTCAATCTCAGCGGTGGATTGCTGGGTGCGCATGGCAAGGCTACGCACTTCATCAGCGACCACGGCAAAACCACGTCCTTGGTCACCTGCACGCGCAGCTTCGATGGCCGCGTTGAGCGCTAGCAGGTTGGTTTGTTCGGCGATGGTTTTGATGACGTCGATTACAGTGCCGATTTTGACGGTTTCATTATTGAGTGCATTGATCGCCTGGGTGGCTTGGTCTACATCCTCTGCCAGGGCGTTGATTGATGTCGTCGTGGTGTTAACCTCCTCTTTGCCCTTGTCCGCTTGATCCCGGGCATCAGTGGCACACTGGGCAGCAAATGAAGTGTTGGTGGCGACCTCGCTTACGGCAGTTAACATCTGGTTGGCGGCAATGCTGAGTTGATCCGCTTCAGTTTTTTGCTGTTGCAAACCGTCGGCAGTTTCATTGATTGAGTTCTGCATCATTTGGGCGGATTCGGTAACCTCATGGGTGACGTGTGATACGTCCGAGAGGATCTCCTGGAATTTGCCCATCAGGTTGTTCAGTGAGCGACTGATTTGTGCTATCTCATCATGCCCTTCCGATTCAATCCGCACGGTTACATCTGAGTTGCGTTCGATTTTGTTGATGCTGGTCACCATCTTTTTCAGTGGTGTGCAGATGATGCGCGACAGCATATAGGCAAGGGCGATACAAATTAGCAGGGTGATGATGTTGATTGGCAGTACTGATTTCATAATGGTGGCAGGCATGCCGCCTAAGTCAGTGGCATCAAGCACGATCCATACCTCACCGCCACCGCTGTTGCCGATGGGGATTAGCAGGTGCAACTGCCACTGTTTGTCATCTAGAAAATAGCCATTGTTGAATTTTTCCGTCGCTGGTCTTTGGTAGGTGCTGTGTAGTTGTGAGATCGAATCTTTTTCATGCCGCAGTTGCTTGAGATCATCCTGTTTTGTATTGAGGATTTTTTCTACCATGGGTCGTTTTTCATGGTTAGTTGGTAGTCTTTGCAGAGTAGATTGTGCCTTTTCTATTATATCTTTTAGTTCCTGTTCATAGTCACTGGTGTAGTTGGTGCGGGCGAAGATGTCGTTTATGGCGTCATAGACAAAGCCGTAGGCATCGCCATTGCCGTTGGTCTTGCCACTGACATGAAAAAATTTCAGGCGTGTATCGGCTTTATAGAGTTTACGGGCCGCTGCATCCTGAACGTTGGCATAGTTGCCACCGCCAACGTTGAGTCGTAGCAGGTTGACGATGGGTTGTGCCCCGACACGAGCGACATGCAGTGCGTGTTGCAATTCCAACTGATACTGAGACTGGTAACGTGATATCCCAAGTACCAGGCTCAGTATCAACAACAGGATGATGGGGCCACCGGTCACTAGTTGAGTCATTGTGAACCACCTTCTCAACCCTTTCATAACTACACCTCAACGTTATGCTGTGTTGTCCTATCTGGAGCAGATTCCGTCGATGCAGGCTTCACCGTATCCCGTGTGGCAAGCTTGGCACTTTTTGGGTGATAGTGATGGGTGGGCACTGGAGATTTCTTTGCCGTCGTAGGTGTAGACACCGTAGAGGGGTTCTCCGAGAAGATGTTCGGTCACCAGCAGTACTTTGATGTCCACTAGTTCCAGTACGCCACTGGGGCCGTCTTCAAATTTGCCGTTACGGGTCTTGTAACTGCTCATCTGCATGGGATTTATGCGCACGTTGTATTTGCTGCCTTTGCCATCTTGTACCCAGTTATAGGTCTTGATGGTCTCTTGCACGATTGGCGGGATATTGGTGGGAATGGGGGTGCTGCTGTTGGGGATTGCTGCACTGTGTTGTATCGGCCAACTGGCCCAATTTTTTGGGAAGGCGGCATCGGAGTCTGCATTGGTGATAGAGGCATTAAAGAGCAGGGTGAATCCAAAAATACACTTGATGACTATGTTTTTCATGGTTGTCTCCTTGTCTATGTGACAGTGGTTATGCAATGTAGAGGGGAATCTTGAGTCGCAGTGGGGTCCACAGCCCAACTGAGAAACAGGGACGGCAGTTGGCGTTATATCAAATATGCCCCTCCCACGGTGCAACTCCTTAACTCAATATCGGCAGGTCGGAATGATAGTTAATAGAAATATACAATTCTATTTATAAGGGGGATTTGCCATTTACAGTGATTACTTTGGGTTTGTCATTCTTCCCCTTTTTGTCGGAAATTTTTTGAGTATTGCAAAAAAAATGGGTGGCTGGTTTGATCCTTGAGCGAGAAAATGTTGAGTGGGGATGGGCGCCATCATATAAATGATGGCATTGTCATGGGGAATGCAGCAACGTCTATAGTAGTGAAAAACATTTTAATTGAATTAATTGGACAATTTTGAATTAGTCGAGATGTCCTAGATATGCGTGGTTAGATTTTTACACTCATTATTTTAGAGGAATTAATTAAGGGTAAATTATGACTGCTATTGTCCCTGTTCAAGCGATAAAGGACACTTCATATAAATGCGCTTTTCACCTAAGGGGCACAAGTACGCGATAGCGGTGTCAGCGCCGTGCTCGAACACCTGGACGGCACCTTGTCCTCATGTACCCATATCACTACTGTTCCGTTAAGTATTTAATCCATTTAAAGATCTAAACCGCAAAGGGCGCAAAGGATCGCAATGTTATTTTTTCCTACTATTAGAGGGAAATTAGGGGTTATCCGAAGTATTCAAGAGCTTATTTTTATGAAATGCCTGATTTATTTTTTCTTCGCGCTTCTTTGTGACCTTTGTGGTAAAGGGCGTTTTACGAGTACTTTTTATGTCTCATACCCATTTCAACCTCCTGCTCGGACCTCCATGGATGGAGGAAATGCAAAAGGATTGTATGGAACAATCCTTTCCATGCAGTCGTGCGCGCGGCTCTTCCTTGTCCTCACAAAAAAATCACTATTTATAGAAGCGCCCTAAAGCCTCTGGTGGTCTAATAAGCGATTGCGCGCCCCGGGATTTGAAGCTTCTCTTCTGACTGAGTGTGTAGATGACATAATAATAGATAACACCTAATCCCAATGGCAGTTGATATTGTTATTCGAGCAATATGTGCGTACCCTGAGATGGTCGTCAGGTGGTTTAGTGGCACCTGAATTCAGAATAAATTATCGAGAATATGTTTTCAAGTAGTGGTGAGAAATATTTGAGGTTTGGCACGGAAGTTCCAAATAAATCCTGGTTTGATATTGCGTGTTCTGTTTGTAGATATGACCTTGGCACGGCTATTGGGTGCATCGTCAAAAATCTTGCGAATTATGCTGGAATCCCTCTTCATCCAAACTTGTTAATGCTTCGTCAACCTTTATAATTGTCGGGGAGGAAAATATTCCTTCAAGTTCGTCCCTCAATAGGGTATTAACGTAGATATTAATGACAGGGATAAATAAGCATGAATTTCATCCAGAAAGGCGTGATCATGAATTGGCTGAATAGCTTAAGTTCTAGATGGTTATTTCTTACCCTCGCTATCTTCCTTACTTCGGCATGCGGTAATCGATACGTAGAGGATATTCAGCAAAAACAAAAATTAATTGATACACAGTTATTGTCTTTAAAGACTGAACTTGATCGCGGTTCAATGCGCAATGCTATGATTATTAGGTCTTATGCCTCAAAGCTTAGAGTAATCGATCCCTCCCTGTCAGAAATCGCCGACGTTCTTCAAACGGATGCGACATCGAATGGGACACTCTATCGGTCACTTAAAAAACGGGCTCAAGCCGTTAACAAAAATCCCGAAAAGAAAGATGCTTATGTAGCAGCGGCTAATGAGTTAAATAGCATATATGTTGCCAGTGACCCGATTATTTTTAATGAATCACTAATTGATATTGTTAACACTCTTTCGGATTTGTCTGGTGGTGAATTATCCCGGGTGAATATTCCAAAGTCAGCCACAACAAGTAACAATGCGGTAAAATCAGAAAATGTTCCGGGTAGTTATCTGGTTGGGAACCCATCATATGGCCAGTGGTCAAACAATAGCTCAGGAAGTAGTTTTTGGGAATGGTATGGAAAATATGCCCTTTTCAGCTCATTAATAAGGCCGTCATATGGTTATTATGGACGACCCACCCTTTTCAACAGTTGGCATGGACAACCTCGTCATAGCTATTACCATGATTATGGTCGCTCTTCCTATGGTTCAAGACAAGATAGGCAGGGCTGGGCAAAAGGTTCTTCCAATTTGCGTAATAAAGGTATTACCCCGTCGAAGCCAAAGAAAGATTACCGAAGTGCGGCATCAAAAAAACGTCAAAGTACATATGCTTACAGTAGCAATAAGAATTCGAGCCGCCAATATGGTTCAAAATCCAAGTCGTCCGGATCTTCTGGCGGGAGCAGTCATAACAAGCGAACCTCAAGCTATGGAGGTTATTCCTCCAGCTTTAGATCTAATTCAAGCTCAAGAAGTTTTCGCGGCGGTAAATAGCCTGCCTCATTATTAAATTTAGAAGTAATTAGCTTTAACGAATCACGGAGACTTGTTATGCAGAATTTTATTGGAATAGAAAGCGGTTTAGCTTTGTATTATATCATTGATTTATTAATGATCATTGCGGCTATGGCGGGTATGCGCAAAATTGCTGGAGTCATTGGAAATGTGTCCTCTCATGATGAGCTGACTAAACGCGATAATTTTGCTTATGGGATATCCCTCTCGGGTGCCGCCTTATCACTGGCGATTATGTTGATGGGTGCGGTTTCGGGAGAAGCGGCCAATACACCGATAAATGAAGCATTGGTGATGTTGGGCTACGGCGGGCTTGGTATTCTACTGATGGTGGTTACTCGTAAGGTATTTGACCATATTACCATGCCAAAAATATCAATTCATGATCAAATTATGAGCGGTAACAGCGCTGCGGCGCTGGTTGATGCGGGAAATATGATTGCAACGGCCATTATGTTGCGTGCGATTATGACCTGGGTTGATAGTAATTCTTGGGGTGGCCTGTTAATTGTGATAGCAGGATATCTGCTTACTCAATTATTGTTGATGGCAGCGACCCAGTATCGACGCCATGTCTTTGCCAAACGACATGGGAAAATGGGTCTCCAGGATGAAATTGAAAAAGGTAATATTGCGCTGGCACTTCGTTTTTCTGGTCATCGAATCGGTATTGCGCTTGCCGTTACTGCAGCATCAGGAATAGTGATTTATGGTGGTGATACCGGTTTCATCAATTTGGCTGCTTGGGCAGGTGTTGCGGTTATTATGTTTTTTGCCTTAATCATTATTTCAATTGTGACACGCAAACTAATACTGCCCGGCGTTGATGTAGCCGATGAAGTGGATAATCAGGGCAACGTTGCCATTGGTGCCATTGAAGCATCTATATATGTTGCTGTTGGTTTTTTGTTGACTGGTTTGTTTGGTTAATTGATTGATATAGCCCATAAGATGTTTTGATTTAATTTCTTATGGGTTTTTTCCTGACGTGTCTATTTTGCTATGCTTGCACTGAACAAAGATAAATATTTATTTGTCGCTTATTTAATTGGCGCATTTGTACTTTCATTCATCCCCGTTTTGCACTGGCCATTCGCGTGGCTTGAAACCTTCTTTCATGAAATTTCGCATGGACTAGCGGCGCTGGCTACCGGCGGTTCCATTAATCGAATTGAGATATATTTTAATGGGGCGGGTCGTTGTTACACCACTGGTGGATGGAATGGTTTAATTAGCTTTTCGGGTTACTTTGGCGCTAGCTTGTGGGGCGCGATTATATATATATTTGCGAATTCATCCAGAGCAAATAATAAGTGGGTTGCGATTATTATGGCTGGGTTTGTTGCATTGTGCGGGGTGTTATGGGCGCGTAATGGGATAACAATAATCATACTATCAATCATTAGCATTTCACTTTATATTTCCTTTCGATATGTTATTGGCAATATTTTTCCACGATTCATGGAGTTTGTTGGTATTTATGTCATGGTGAATGCATTCAGGTCACCATTGAATCTTGTGGATGGAAGGCATTATGGCGATGGAGCCGCATTAGCTGATTTAACCTATCTTCCAGAATTGTTTTGGGTGGGTATTTGGTGGGCAAGTGCCGCAGGACTAATTTACCTTATCTGGTATTTACATGATGTACCATTAAGCAAACCTGTTGCTTGATGGTATATAGCACGTTTAAATATTGCCTCCTTTGATTACTGGTTTCAAGTACTTGAGATAATATATTTAAGTTGTTGTGTTTCAAGCTTGATTTGTTGATGGAGCTTACATTTACTATTTTGTGGTGAGGTTAGTGCCTGCTCAAATCATCATGGTGCCCCAACTTGAACTCCTGTTATTGAGATAGCCGATACAAGATTTTATGCTGCCATCGGATGACACAAAATAATCACTTGACAGACCTGACTTCGACACGCATAGTTGGAAGACTATGAGCAACTTTGCAACCAAACCCACAACAATGATTAACCGCCGCGTGAAAGCGCTGTGGCGTCATGCTGTGTGCCCGAGGGAAGCAAGGATGTAGATGTAGTTATCAATCCAAACAACATTCCGAAGGCCGCAGAATTTAAAACTCTGCGGCCTTTTTCATTTTGGACATTAAAAACGAAAGGAGTTAAACCATGTCCATCCCGTTAGCTTTTTTAGGCACCATACTTATTTGGTCTACAACGCCGCTGGCCATAAAATGGAGCAGTGAAGGTCCTGGTTTTATTTTTGCTGTAATGTCTCGTATGGCGATTGGTATGCTGGGTTGTCTGCTGTTGTTGTTGATTGTGCGAGGTAAGTTGCACTGGCATAAAGAGGCGCTGCAAACCTATCTGGCTGGCGGTCTGGGTATTTATGGCGCGATGAGTTGTGTCTACTGGGGGGCGCAATTTATTCCCTCTGGACTGGTGTCGGTCATTTTTGGGCTGACCCCTGTATTGACCGGTCTGATGGCCAGCTATTGGTTGGATGAACAAGGACTGACGCCGATTCGCTTACTGGGTTTGGCCAGTGCCCTGTCGGGTTTGGTGCTGATTTTCGGTGATGCATTTCATGCCGGTTATGCGGCCATCTTTGGTATGTTGTCAGTTTTCATTGCTGTGGTCTTACATTCACTTAGTACGGTATGGGTAAAACGTATTGGTGCCGGGTTGCCTGTCATGACTGTCACGTCGGGTAGTCTTGTTATGGCCTTGCCGCTGTATCTGTTGACCTGGGGATTGGTTGATGGCCAGTTACCGACGAGCATTCCCGATCGAGCCTTATTCTCGATTATTTATCTTGGGGTGTTTGGTTCCGTGATAGGTTTTATTTTGTTCTTCTATGTGCTCAAACATGTTGATGCCAGTCGGGTAAGTTTGATCCCCTTGGTAACACCGGTGTCGGCGTTGATGATTGGCTCAGTACTTAATCATGAGGTGATCCCTTCGATTGTTTGGGGTGGTTCTAGTTTGATCTTGTTGGGCATGTCGGTCTACCAATGGGGACACCTGCTGTTTCGTCGGCAGGCTGTTGTGGCGGTGGCGAAAGATGAATAGGCTTTGGGGACGCCGTACTTAGAGGTAAAATGATTTTTGGATCAATTTACTTCTCTGTGTCCTTCCTGTTCTTGCCTCTTGATTTTAAATGTTTGCCATCGAACTTTGTTGGTTTATGTTGATGTCCAGAATGGATAACCGTTATTTAGTAACCGGTGCCGTAGTGAGATCTGACGTAGTCTTCGACGATTTGCTGAAACTCGGCAGCAATGTTATCCCCCTTAAGGGTCACGTCTTTCTGGCCATCCACGTAAACGGGGGCAACCGGGTGCTCACCGGTGCCGGGTAGGCTAATACCGATATTGGCATGTTTGCTTTCGCCGGGGCCGTTTACAACACAGCCCATGACGGCAACATTCATGGACTCCACGCCTGGAAATTGGCTGCGCCATGTGGGCATTTGCTCACGTAGGTAAGACTGGATGTCTTTTGCCAGTTGCTGGAAATAGGTGCTGGATGTTCGACCACAACCGGGACAGGCCACCACTTGTGGAGTGAAGGCGCGTAGCCCCATGGATTGCAAGATTTCCTGTGCCACCACGACTTCTTGAGTACGGCTGCCACCCGGTTCCGGGGTCAGAGAGATACGAATGGTATCGCCGATGCCCTGTTGTAAAAGCACGGCGAGGGCGGCGGTGGAGGCGACGATGCCCTTGGAGCCCATACCGGCCTCGGTCAGTCCAAGGTGGAGTGGGTACTTACTTTTTGTGGCAAGGTCTTGATAGACCGCAATCAGATCCTGCACGCCACTCATTTTGCAGGACAGGATAATCTTGTCTGCGGCCAGCCCTAATTGCTCGGCCTCGGCGGCACTTTCCAGGGCTGAGGTCACCACGGCCTCGTGCATGACGGCCGTGGGTATTTTGGGTTCGGGTCGTTTGGCATTTTCATCCATGATGCGGGCCAGCAGAGCCTGATCCAGGCTGCCCCAATTGACGCCAATGCGCACGGGCTTGTCATTTTGGCAGGCGATGTCGATCATGCGGGCAAATTGCTCATCCCGTTTTGAACCTTTACCGACATTGCCGGGGTTGATTCGATACTTGGCCAGTGCCCTGGCACAGCCGGGGTAGTCGCTGAGCAGTTTGTGGCCGTTAAAGTGAAAATCACCGATCAGCGGTACAAGACAGTCTTGTTTGTCGAGTTGCTCACGAATTAGGGATACCGCAGCGGCCGCCTCGGCACTGTTGACCGTAATGCGTACCAGCTCTGAACCGGCCTTGGCCAGTTCCGTAACCTGTTTGACGGTGGCATCAATATCGGTCGTATCGGTATTGGTCATGGATTGCACCATGACGGGGGCTTGACCGCCAACTTGAATGTGACCGATCATAACTGGCCGGGTAAAGTGTCGCTGGTTACTGGATGTCTGATTCATATGTATCTTTTGTCAATACTGTTCGGGTCGAACATTGTAACATTGCTGTTCAGCAGGGACGATGTTGAACCAGCCTTATTCATGCATCCTTCTGTATTCAAGGGTTAAATAATGTGTATATGATATGAATCTCGGTGCCCATCATGCGTATAATGAGTTCCTGTACCGAGATATCATTTATTAAAAGCGAGAGATTGCCTCATGACGCAAGCACAAAAATCCCCGACTATGGCCGACCTGGCTGATCGTCATACCCTCTATCAGGAAGCTGTACAGGATCCTGAAACCGAAGTTTATAACTTTACCAAGTTCTATACGGATATCCGTGGTAAAAAACCACTCAGCATGAAAGAGGATTATTGCGGCACGGGTTATTTAGCCGCGGAATGGGCTAAGAGCGATCCTGAGCGCACTTCAATTGGTGTGGACTACGATGCTGAAACCATCGATTGGGGGCAGACTCATAATGTCGATACGGCAGGTGCCGATGTGGCCCGTCGTGTGTCGCTAATTAAAGGAGATGTGCGTGACACCATCGAACCGCAGGTTGATATTACCTGTGGTCTCAATTTCAGTTATTGTATTTTTGAAACCCGCGATGAATTACGCGGCTATTTTGAAAAGGCTCATGCCGGTCTGAAAGACGATGGCATGTTGATCCTCGATATGTTCGGTGGCACCGAGTGTTATGCCGAACTGGAAGAAGAAACGGAACTGGAAGCAAATGATGCGACCTATATCTGGGAACATGTTTCTTTCAACCCAATCAATAACCATGTTGAATGTGCTATCCACTTTGATTTTTCAGATGGCTCGCGTATGGAAAACGCCTTTACCTACGTTTGGCGTTTCTGGTCATTGATCGAAATTAAAGAATTGTTGCTTGAAGCCGGTTTCAGCAAGGTACGTATCTTCTGGGAAGAGTTCGAAGAAGATGACGATGATGAAGAGTTTATGGAAGGTACGGGCGAATATTTTGAAGCCACTGAAGTAGAGAATCAGGAATCCTGGATGGTTTATATTGTGGCGGAAAAATAAGTTTCCAGACTGAAAACCAGTATATGAAATCCGCCTGATGGCGGGTTTTTTTTGAAAACTCGTTTCATCACCAAGATGCCATGACACCAGGACTAAAAATAATGACACTAAGTGGGGATCATACGTAGGATCTTTAAACTCATTGAAAAATAAGGGAACTTATTGAACCCCATCGGATCAGATCACACAATTCGACAAAAAACCGAGTGATCAGGGGTATCCGATGGAGAAAAAACAAGCTACCAAATTAGCGAGGCA
>JAFLJQ010000053.1 GCA_022712915.1 Gammaproteobacteria bacterium
GCCTCGCTAATTTGGTAGCTTGTTTTTTCTTCATCGGATACCCCTGATCACTCGGTTTTTTGTCGAATTGTGTGATCTGATCCGATGGGGTTCAATAAGTTCCCTTATTTTTCAATGAGTTTAAAGATCCTACGTATGAAGACATCCTATAACTTATCATTTGATTCATGTAAACATCTGTCTTCATAGGCTCTTACAACAAAACGATTTTTGTGCTTTATTTGATGAGCCAGATACTCATATACACCCGTAGCGTTATAGATTTAGGCATTTTAAGTATTTGATATTTTTAAATATTTCGTTTAACCTTTTGGCTTATGAAAAATTTTATTAAATATTAAAACTTGACCACTACAAGTGGTGAAATACGAAACTGGGATGAGATAAACGAAGTTTATCTTAATCCAGAAAATAAGATGAATGTGGCGGCATAATTTTAAACTTTAGGCGACAACTGTCTTGAAAAATGCCGTAAGTGCCTGTGAGAGGCATCAGGAAGAGCTATCTTTGATTTAAATAATTTTAAGCAGATAAATGATACTGAAGGACATCAGGAAGGTGACAAACTATTAGCCGCAGTCATACTACAGAGTATTCGCGAAGTAGACACCGGTAGTCGTTATGGTGGAGATGAGTTTTGTATCATTTTACCTCGTACAAATCAGTTATTGGCATTTGATGTCATGGAGCGAATTATTCAATCATTTAAGTTAATGGAGCATAAAAACATTACTTTTAGCGCAGGAATAACCTCGGTAAATTCAGACAGATCTTTCGATGTTGATTCATTGGTCAAGGAAGCAGATGCTTTAATGTATGATTCTAAAGAAAAATCCAAAGCTGATAATGGATTTCACATCTCATTGTCAGACGAAACACATTTCAAAATATCGTCAAAGGATAAAAAGATAGCCTAAGTCACGCAATATCCGACATTTAACATAATATGTATTATGCGAACTCTTGCGTAAGTTGTGGGATTCAATAAGCCGTTCCGCCTTATATTCTTTAACAGAGAAAGATAAAATAATGTATATTTACCAGTTTCGAATAAACTCAAACTGGAATTTGATCATGTACCACAAAAGAATAAGCTTGACATTTCTTACCTTTCTGCTCTTACCGGGCCTTTCGCTGGCAGACAATTCATCCAGAAATTACATCGGTATTAACGTTGCCTCATTCGATTCAAAATACAATACAAATGAACATGATGGTGCAATGGTTAATTTAGGCGTTGATCTGAATAATTATATTGCTCTTGATTTTGCGGTCGGCGCATCTTCATCAAACGATGACCCTGTTACGTTAGATACTAGTAAAGTTAATTATGTTGCCAGTGGTTTTCTTCGCTTTAACCTACGTTTTAATAGGATAACCATCTATGCACTAGGCGGTTACTCTCAGGTTGAATCAAGCTCAACAACAGATGGTACAACAACAACAACGACAGATAACAGTGGCTCATATGGCTATGGTATTGATTTCTATGGAACAAGTGACTTGGCTCTGAGCTTTCGCCGGGTTGAGTATTTTGATAATGAAGAAACTACAACTACGGAGAATCGTCATTTAGGTGCGACAATGATTGGGATTACTTACTATTTTGATACGCCAAAAATACGCAGCCGTTATTAATCAAGTAAATTAATTTCATCAGCACATTATTGCAATACTTCCTAGTAATACAACAGTTTAGATGACCACCGGCAAAGCCGGTGGCTTAAACGGGTAAGCCCCTCAAAGGGGCGAAAGGCATCGCTAAATAGGGATTATCTTTATCCGCTTTAGTATTCCCTTGCCTGAAAACTACTATTAATTTAGGTAACATGCCCTCTTCCGTTATATTGTATCTCAGGCTTGCCACTTTTTCTGTGGTACGATAAAACAGTATTCTCACAAAGCTTAAATTGTTAAAATATAGCAATTCTGTCTAATATGACCCATGTGTTATTAAATAGGGAAGTTAAAAACATTGACTTGGATCAATGGAAATTAATGCCTTAAGGCGCATAAACGTAAGACAAGCAACCATTTAAATGAGGAGTTAAAATGCCTGGAATTTATACCTTTCGTTATCGGTTTGGTAAAAGTTGAACTGCTGCGCGCAACAAGCAAAGCACCCTTATCTTGCGAGTCAAATTTTTTACGCGCGATCGTTATGATGGCAAAATGCATGGAGAGTTTGTCAACAAATGTTATTAATATCGTTAACATTGAATCTGAGAAAAACCTGACAAATAATGCTACTACTAAGTAAGAGGTTGTGTATACTTTATTTCAAATCACTCGAACATATGTCTTAACAAATTGAGCATATGGTCGGAGAATAATGCTGTATCTATTTGGGAGATTAACCATGAGTAAACTTAATCCAACAATAGGCACTTGGTACCGTAATCTTGAGGATAAGCGCCTGTTTGAGATTGTTGCCACGGATGAAGATGATGGCACTATCGAGATCCAGTATTTTGAAGGTGAAATTGAGGAACTTGATACGGACACTTGGGATGAGTTGACTCTGGAACTCACCGCAGCCCCTGAAGACTGGACAGGCCCTTATGACGACTTGGTCTCTGATGACCTGGGTGATACAGAAGAACCCAAACGTCCTGAGAATTGGTCTGATCCCCTGAATGAATTCGACTAACTATCCTATCCCTCAAAGGATTAATTATGATCATCAAACTAACCACTTATTTGTCTGATATATCGACATTCGCGTAACAAAATTTAACAATTTAACTACCTCGACCCTATCGAGGTTTTCCTATAATTACCCCTGCAATTAACTGCTGGCTAATGCTTCATATGACTATTAATTCCCAAAATCCTCCACAAAATATCGATATTAACGACCTTCTTGCTGAACTTAAAAAAGGTTTTATTGCTGAAATTCCTGCAAGACTGGATGACATGGAATCTCTGGTTCTGGATATGGAAAAAAATGAATCATTTCAAGAACACTATGAAAATGTTTATCGCCATGCACACAGCCTTAAAGGTTCAGCTGGCTCATATGGGCTGCATTTTATAACAAGTGTATGCCATGCTATGGAAGATGCCTTGAATGAAACAAAGGGCAATAATGCTCTATTTTTGCAATTTGGTATAGATTACTGGTTAGAATATATTGATTTGATGCGACTTGTTCTGAGTGACCTGAGCGCTGGGAATGACAGTCTGTCAAAACACGAAGAAAAGCTTGATAAATTACAATCAAAACACATCGGTGGAGGGAATTATCAGGCACATTGCCTAGTCGTCACCTCCTCCTCAGCTTTTGAAAATATGCTCAGTTTATCTTTTACACAAGAGGGGATTAAATTTTCATTTTGTCATAATGGCTACGAAGCTCTCGGACGCCTGCTTACAGAGTCATTTGACATTCTTATTTCTGATCTTGAGGTGCCTATGCTAAATGGTTTAGCACTATTTGGGTCCCTTCGTCTGTCTGACAGCAAAAACAAATATATCAAATCTCTTTTATTGACGTCCAAACAAAATGGAAACTATTCTCGTGAGACAGACCCGGATTATGTGATTCACAAGGATAAGAGTTTTTCCAAAAATCTATCTATTGCACTGACCTCTGCTGTTAAGTCAATTCATAATTAAGGCTCTTCAGAAAAATCTGTGGGTTGATTCCGGCTCAGGAAGCTTCCCCATCGTATGAAATAGTGCTATTTCCAGCGTTTCATAGTGCCTAAACCCATACGCTTTTCTGGTGACCAAATTTACTTTACGATTCAAACCCT
>JAFLJQ010000077.1 GCA_022712915.1 Gammaproteobacteria bacterium
TTGGAATACGGGGTGGTTATTTTGGTGTAGTCAGGCGATTTGTTTTGAGGTGGTTGAATAAATTGGTTGTCGTGGGCAAATATAGTCACTCCGGGCTGGCCAGGCAATATTAGGGGGCTGGCTTTATGAGGAAGCTCTAATTATGATGTGTTGCTATCTCCAGTAAGCGGACTAACTCTTTATCCAGTGTTTCCACTGCACGGATTACCGCATTCTGTTTGGCAGTATGGCCCACCATGTCACCGTTGGCATAGTTAACAACAATAAAACTATATGTGTCTTTTTTAATGGCATCAATGACGGCCTCGGTAACCCAGGCGGCACTCATCTCTGGTTTTTGATCGTAAGTTGCTACCTTGGGTGAGAGGATCATTTGATGGGTTTCACCCTGTAGAGGGCCGACATGTCCACCATTGAAAAAATAGGTGACGTGTGGATATTTTTCCGTCTCGGCACAATGAAACTGCTTAAGCCCTGCTTCACTGATGGCCTGCGCTAGTGTTGCCTTAGGGCGCTGGGGCGTAAAAGCATAGGGCAGATTGAAGCTCTGATTATAGGGCCTCATGCAGGTAAGTTTGAATAGGGGGGCTTCACCTCGATCAAAACCTTCGAAGTGCTGTACTCCCAGTGCTGCAACCATTTGCTGTGGACGATCCTTGCGAAAATTGAAACTGATCATCGGTTCGTCTGCTTCAGGTGCTTGCCAGCCGGGCAGGATGATAGGACGAATAAATTCATCGCTATCGCCTGCGGCATAGGCATTGTGCAAAGCACTGTCTGCACAGTGTAGGTGTTGCCCCTTGCCATGAACAATGGCGTGCCAGGCCAACTTGGTACGTTCCCAACGATAGTCTCGATCCATGGCGTAATAGCGGCCAGTTATAGTGGCAATAGCGCCGCCGCATTCGCGCAGAGCTGTTTCTCTGTGTGCAGGTAATTCAGGGCCGCGCGGGGTGAAGTGTCACGACCATCCGTGATCATATGCAACAATGGTTTGACCCGACGTTGTTTACATAATTGGATAAGTGCTAGTAAGTGAGGCATATCGCTGTGTACGTCACCATCGGAAACCAGCCCGAGTAAATGCAGGGGGCGCTGACGCTGTTGCGCATCATCCAGTGCCGCAATGAATGCTGGATTATTAAAAAACTCACCACTATTGATGGTGTGTTGGATTCGCATCAGATCCTGTTTGATAACAGCTCCGGCACCGAGGGTCATATGACCTACCTCGGAATTACCCATTTGCCCATCAGGCACACCGACAGCTGGTCCCGAGGCCTGTAATTGGGTATGGGAATAATGGGAAAAAATGTAATCCAGATGCGGAGTATTGGCCAGGGCCACAGCATTGTTTACTTTGGATGGACTGATACCAAAGCCATCAAGGATTATTAGCAGCACAGGGCTGCGTGGGCAGTTTTTTTCTACTATGCAGTTAGTCATTCTTAAACGTTGAGGTTATTGTCAGGACGTATCAGTATGATGAATTGGTTCAAATTATCATCATTGCCATGTCATTAACGTTATCGCGTTAACCCTGTCATCTGTTGAGCCAGGTTATGTCTTTTAGTACAGGGTGTATCTATAAATAGTGATTATTTTCGTGTGCGCGGTGCTTCCTTGCTCGTACGACTGCATGGCAAGGATTGCTCCATACAATCCTTTTGCATTTCCTTCATTCATGGAGGTCAGAGCTCGGCGTTGATACCGCTATCGCAGACTTGTGCCCCTTGGGTGAAAAGTGGATTTATGGAAGTGCCCTTAACGGGATTGCAGTGGTATTTGTTTAGATGTCCGGGAATAATCTAGTAATAAAAATGGTGTGTTTATGCGTATCATTGTGACTTATTTTTTTCTAAAATAGCTAGTTCATCCCATATGTTGTCAATGCGTTTTTTTACATCGTTATCCATGCTGATCGGCTTCCCCCATTCTCGGTTAGTTTCCCCCGGCCATTTATTCGTGGCATCAAAACCAATTTTGGAACCAAGGCTTGATACAGGAGAGGCGAAGTCTAGATAATCAATGGGCGTATTTTCGATAATGGTGGTATCTCGTGCCGGATCCATGCGGGTGGTCATGGCCCAGATCACATCATTCCAGTCACGTACATTGACATCATCATCCGTGACAATCACAAATTTGGTATACATGAACTGGCGCAGGAAGGACCACACGCCAAGCATCACTCGTTTGGCATGACCGGGATATTGCTTTTTCATGCTGACCACCGCCATGCGATAAGAACAGCCCTCTGGAGGCAGATAGAAATCGATAATCTCTGGGAACTGTTTTTGCAGAATGGGCACAAAGACTTCATTCAGGGCAACGCCCAGCACGGCCGGTTCATCGGGTGGGCGGCCAGTATAGGTTGAGTGATAGATGGGATTATCACGGTGGGTGATGCGTTCGATGGTAAATACCGGGAAGCGACCCACTTCATTATAATAACCGGTATGATCACCAAACGGCCCTTCATCGGCTTCTTCACCTGGATGGATCACCCCTTCTAAAACGTATTCTGCCGATGCTGGTACTTGTAAATCAGAACTGATGCACTTGACGACATCGGTTTTATCGCCCCGCAATAAACCAGCAAAGGCGTATTCAGAAAGGGTGTCAGGCACGGGGGTTACTGCACCTAAGATCGTGGCCGGGTCGGCACCCAGGGCAACCGCGACCGGGAAGGGTTCATCAGGGTGTTTTTCACACCATTCACGATAATCCAGCGCCCCCCCTCGATGGGCCAGCCAGCGCATAATGACTTTATTTTTACCGATAACTTGCTGGCGATAGATACCGAGGTTTTGTCTTTCCTTATTTGGGCCCTGAGTGATGACCAGAGCCCAGGTGATCAGGGGGCCTGCATCACCTGGCCAACAGGTTTGAATGGGGAGCTTACTGAGGTCAACATCGTCACCTTCTATAACATGTTTTTGACAGGGGGCTTTTTTTACCACATTGGGTGACATGTTCATCACCTGTTTGAAAATAGGCAATTTCTCCCAGGCATCCTTGAAACCCTTGGGTGGCTCTGGTTCTTTTAAAAAGGCCAGTAGCTTGCCTATCTCTCGCAGGGCTTCAACGGATTCCTCTCCCATACCCAGCGCCACTCTTTCTGGTGTGCCGAACAGGTTGCCTAGTACCGGTACGGAATAGCCCTTGGGGTTTTCAAATAACAAGGCTGGGCCTTTTGCGCGCAGCGTTCGGTCACAGATTTCGGTCATTTCCAGATAGGGGTCGACCTCATGGGAAATTCGTTTTAATTCACCCCGTTTTTCCAGTTGGTTTAAAAAGTCTCTGAGGTCTTTATATTTCATGTTGTTATGAACTGTTTTGGGTGCTTGTGGTCTGATTATGACATTGATAAGGCCTCCTGCGCCACGTCTATAAGCATGGTAGAAAATCCAGATGATGGCTGAAAAATTTTGTTCAGCAAGGGATTTGATGATATATAAGCTCGGTAAAAAAATTTGTGGCTAATCTCCGGGAATGAGGATTTGAGGAAAACAAACATTATTAAAGGCAAAATTCTGCTCGGCGCTATGTTGCTGGTCGTTATTGTGCAATTGTTTTCTATACATCTGCATTTTAAGCATGAGGGTGAGTCTCATTATGTCTATGCCCACTCTTCCATTTCTATAGGTCATAACCTGATTGAGGAAGGGGAATCAGATCACGGGGAAGAGGGCGATTTGTGTTTCATGAGCGGGTTTGGCAAGAAGCTTGTTTCTTACGACCTGCTGTTAATTGTCAGCTTTATTTTGATCTTGCCGATCCTGGTGCAATTGCGTCTGGTTGTGGTGGATGTTTACCGTTTATATTGGCATTATTTACTTTTTTTCTGCCCTCCTTCACGCGCCCCTCCTCTTTAAATCCATCATATTTCTGACAATAAGCAATGGTATGATTTTTGAATCTGCCGGTATTGCGGATATTGTTACTCGTTTTTTTTCGTCTTTTGTTTTAATGGCAATAAATGACGTTATGTCATGATTGTGTATGGATAAGGTAATGAATATAAAAATTTTATTTTTATGGATAAGTTTTGGATTGGTTTTTTCTTCTGCCCTACGGGCGGAATTATCCCGGCCCTGGACCCTGAATAGTAGTGTGCAATATGCCCTGGATGTGGCACCGGAAATGAAAATAGCCGAGGCGGAAATCGGTAAAAGGCAGGGTGCATTGCAGCAAGCCGGGGCTTGGCCAAACCCGAGTCTTGATATTCAGATGGATGATAATCTGGGTATTGAAAATGGTTCGGGAGGGTATGATGTGACCCGTGTGGCGGTATCGCAAGCATTGCCATTGGGTCGATTGTCAGATCAAAACAAACAGGCGTCAGCGGCGCTGGCAAGTGCAGAAGCACAACGTTTTCAGCAGCAATTGTTAGTGGAATATAAGGTTGCCCAGCGCTTTCATATCTTGCAATTGGCCAAGGCTAATTTGCAACTGGCAGAAAAGCGATTGCAACTGGCCAGTCATTATCAAAAGTCCCGTAAGGATCCTCTCATCCGCTATTTGACGCCGTTGGAACGTATGCGACTGGATATCGTATTGCAAGCTGCGAAACAAACGGTTGAGGTGATGGAAGGTGAATACAATGAGGCCGTTGTTAGTTTCAAAACGCTGCTGGCCATACCTCTTGAAGAAAATCTGCAAGTGGTTCCTCTTAGCCCTGTTCCACAACCTGTAAAATTGGCTGTTCTGGTGGAATTGTTGCAGGCTCATCCCGCGCTGGAAGCCAACAAACATGCGCTGGCTTCGGCCCAGGCGGGGATCGCCGTGGAGAAATCCCACCGCTTTGCTGACCCGACCATTACGCTTTTTCAAGAGAAGAGTTATTTTGCTAATGGTGAACAAGATGTTACCGGGGTGGCTTTAAATATCCAGATCCCGCTATGGAATATGAACAATGGTCGTGTCAGCCAGGCTCGTCATACGGTTTATCAGATGCAGTCACGGTCACTCATTACTCAACGTGAATTACGCTCAAACTTGCATAAGAGTTATTTGCATCTCGGGCACTTGATTGAACAGGCGCGGCATTACCACGACAAATTACTGCAACCCGCAGAGCAGGTCTTCAAACTTACACGCAAAGGATTTGATGCTGGTGAACTCAATATTCTCACGCTAATTGATGCCAATAATACGTATTTTGATGCGAGGGATCGTTATATGGCGTTATTAAAAGAAGGCTGGCTGGAACAGGCCGAGGTGCGCAGATCGGTTGGGTTCTCTTTGTTAGACAACAATGCTGCCACTTATTCAGGCGAGGTTAATAAACCATGATTGCCACTTTAGTACGTTTTTCACTTATTCAACGCCTAATGCTGCTGTTACTGACTGCGGCGATGGCGGCTGGTGGTCTGTGGGCCTTTAGCAGTTTGCCTATTGATGCCTTTCCCGATATTGCATCACCACAGGTGCAGGTTATTGTAAAGGCACCGGGCATGTCCCCAACGGAAGTGGAGCAACGCATTACCTTTCCGATTGAAATGGAAATGCAGGGCCTGCCAAGGCAGACAGTATTACGCTCAACGACCAAGTATGCCTTAAGTATTATTGTGATTGATTTTGAGGATGGGACTGATATCTATTGGGCACGCCAACAGGTTAGTGAACGCCTCAACCAAGTGTGGAGTGGTTTGCCTGAAGGGGTGGAAGGTGGTCTTGCGCCTATCACCACGCCATTAGGTGAAATCTATATGTATGAAATTACCGGTCAGGGACACAGCAATCAGGAACTACGGCGAATTCAGGACTGGGTTATTCGCCCACGTCTGCGCACGGTTGAGGGTGTGGCCGATGTAAACTCATTGGGTGGGGAGGTACGCGTTTATGAGGTGGTGGCCAAACCACAGGCCCTGCTCACACATGGATTAGCCATTGCTGATCTGGAAGAGGCATTGAACAAGAATAATCGTAATGCCGGAGGTGATCGCTTTAATCGTAATGATGAAGTATTGCTGGTTCGCACGGTTGGTAAACTCAAAAATCAGGAAGATATTCGCAATGTAACCGTCTCTATTCGCAATGGGATACCGATCCATATTCGTGATGTGGCAGAGGTGCGTATCGGTTCCATGACCCGGTATGGTGCGGTGACCGGCAATGGTCAGGGTGAGAAGGTGACGGGTCTGGTCTTGCTGCGCAAGGGTGCTAATAGTCGTGCGACAGTAGAAGGTATTAAGCGTGAAGTGGAAGTATTGCGGCCCACATTGCCTAAGGGTGTTGATCTCGTCCCGTTTTATGATCGAACCGAACTAGTATCAAAAGCCGTTTGGACGGTGGAAAAGGCGCTGATTGAAGCCGTTGTGCTGGTTCTGATTGTGTTGTTGGTGATGTTGGGCAACCTGCGTAGTGCTTTGACCGTAGCCCTGGTTTTACCCCTGTCAGTCTTGTTTACCTTTCTCATGATGCGACTATTTGGTGTGTCGGCCAATCTGATGTCGTTGGGTGGCTTGGCCATTGCTATTGGTATTTTAGTTGATGCCTCCGTTGTGGTGGTGGAAAACATTCATACTAAATTGAGCCACGCTACAAAGGGCGTAGATCGATTGCATTTGATCTATCGTGCCGTTATGGAGGTTGCCACGCCAGTGATCTCGGGTGTCTTGATTATCATTGTTGTCTTTATGCCTCTGTTTAGTCTTACTGGTCTTGAAGGCAAAATGTTTGCACCCCTTGCGGTGACGATTTCGTTTGCCTTGATTGGCTCGTTGTTGTTATCACTTACGGTGATACCCGTACTGGCCAGCCTGTTGATGCGTGGTGACAGTGAAGAAGATAGTTGGTTGTTATTGCATTTAAAAAATGCTTATCGGCCAGTGGTTGACTGGGCATTGCGACAGCGTGCCATTGCCGTGGGCGGTGCATTCGTTGCATTGCTTGGAACGGTCATACTCTTTCCATTTTTGGGTAACGAGTTTATGCCCATCATGGATGAAGGTACCACCGTGGTAATTATTGAGAAGAAACCGAGTATATCTCTGGAAAAGTCTCTGGCCCTGGATGAACCCTTTCAAAAGGCCATGATGTCCTTACCTGAAGTCACGGGTGTCATGTCACGTACCGGCGCTGATGAGTTGCGTATGGATCCCATGGATTTGTATCAGACCGATAATTTTATCCTTACCACACCACGTTCGGAGTGGACGCGAAGTCTGGGTGAATTTCAGGAGGCCTTGCGCAAGAAACTCGAACAGTTTGAGGATATCGATGTTGCCTTTACCCAGCCTATTGATATGCGTGTCTCAGAGATGTTGACCGGGGTGCGTGCTGCTATGGCCATTAAACTTTATGGTGATGATTTGAAGGTATTGGAAGACAAGGCCAGTGAGATTGAAATACTGGTGAGTGGTATATCCGGTGCTGTTGATGTAATTAGTGGACAGGTTTTTGGTCAGTTGTATCTGCAGTTTGATATTCGTCATGATGCCATCGCTCGTTATGGCATTGCGGTGGAAGATATCAATAAGCTGGTTGAAACGGCGATTGGCGGTCGTGTGGTGACCGAGGTGATTGATGATACTCAACGTGTTGGCGTGTTGTTGCGTTATCCTTCTGAGGCACGAACGACACGTGAGTCTATTGCCTCAATGCTGGTGGACACGCCGGCGGGTCATAAAATTCCTCTAAGCCGCCTGGCCGATGTGCGTGAAATTGATGGACCTTTCCAAATCACTCGTGAGTCGGCTAAACGTCAGGTGGTCATTCAGGCCAATGTTGATGGTCGGGATGTGGTTGGTTTTGTTGAGGAGGTGCGTCGTAGTATTGAAGAAAAAATAAAATTACCCCAAGGTTACTATACCACCTTTGGTGGCCAATTTGAAAACCAGCAACGTGCGGCTGCACGTCTTGCGTTGGTGGTGCCGATTTCAATAGGTTTAATTTTTCTTATGTTGTTTACCACCTTCCGTTCGATGCGGCAGGCAGGACTGATTATTCTTAATATTCCCTTTGCGCTCATCGGTGGTGTTGTCAGTCTTTATCTCTCTGGCTTTTATTTGTCAGTGCCAGCCTCGGTGGGATTTATCACCTTGTTTGGTGTGGCCGTGTTAAATGGCGTCGTCATGGTGTCATACTTCAATCAGTTACGTGAGGCAGGTCGAAGTGTGGTGCAGGCAGTACAGGAGGGTGCCGAGCGGCGACTGCGACCTGTGTTGATGACTGCGTTGATCGCCAGCCTGGGTTTATTGCCTTTGTTATTTGCGACGGGGCCGGGCTCTGAGTTGCAACAACCGCTTGCTGTTGTGGTGATCGGTGGATTATTCACTTCTACATTATTAACACTGATTTTGTTGCCCACATTATATGCCTGGTTAGAAGGCAATGCGGAACGCAGGCTACAAGCAGAGATAGGAAAACAGCCATGAAAAATCTGATGATGATCGTGCATGCCAGCTTAAAAGATGATCTGGCCGACAAATTACGCACCCTTGATGTTGTACAAGGTTTTACCTTCAGTCATGTTGAAGGACATGGCAGTCAGGTCGAGAATGATCTGTTTCTCTCTATGCGAGATAAGGTGGTAGGTTATACGCCACGAGTGCGGGTCGATATTTTATTGCAAGATGAAGATGTGGCCATGGTTCTTGATACGGTGCGCATTGATAGCGGTAATGCATCGCAAGGCGGTATTTACTGGGTAACGGCTGTAGAAGAGTACGGTAGGATATAGGGTGCTTTAATAAATGCACTTTTTTGCCTATAGGGGCGTAAGTCTACGATAGTGGCGCCAGTACCGTGCTCAAACCCTCGTGTATGTTCTATACAGCGATTTTGTGTGCGGTGCTTCCTTGTTCTTGCGAAAATAACCTTTTAAATAGAAGCGTACTATCATTAACTCAAGTTATAATTGTTTTGTATAATCTATATTTTGATGGTATACAGTTGCAACAGAAATAGTCAGGAATGATGGGTTTGAAAATACCAGGTCTGAAAAATCGAAAAATCATCGGTAGCATGATGCTGGTATTCTTGCTTGTGCAGCTATTTTCTGCACATTTCCATTTCGGGCATATGGAGGCGACTCATGGCACCCATGTCCATTCTTTTCTTTTTAGTGATCATGACCTTGACCCGGAAACGATATCAAGTGACCATGGTGAGGAAGAGAATCGAGACTTGTTGGCCTGGTTAAGCAAGAAACTATCATCATTCGATCTGCCGGTGGTGATCAGTTTTATTCTGATCCTGCCGATTTTTATTTTGTTACAACACCCATCAGTTACATTTTATCTGCCTCGTTGGCAGTATCTGCAATTCTTCATTCCCCCGCTGCGCGCACCTCCTCAATAAATATTCATTTTGGTTTTTTTGCCCGTTCGTGGCCCCGTCAAGGGGGACGCGACGATCATGTGTGGTGTTTTTACCACGTGATGTTGTATATATTTTGGAGTTAATGATGAGCGGTGTTAGACAGTTGATATTACCGGCTTTGCTGCTAATAAGCCCGACAGCGATGGCAGCCAAACCTCAGGCATTGAATGAAACCATGGCGCTACAGTTGGTGTTTTCCCGCAGCATCATCAAGCAGCGTATGACCGGTGAGGTTGCCATTGGGCAGAGTAAAGTCATGGCAGCAGAAAAATGGCCTAACCCAGAATTGTCCTTTTCTCAGGAAACCTTCGAGCAAGCCGATGTGGTGGAAGAAAGTCTGAGCATTGAGCAGCAGTTTGATTTTTCCGGGCGACGTGGTTTGTATGTGGCGGCGGCGGAACATGAATTACAGGCCTCTCATGCAAAAGCAAAAAACTGGCGTATTCAAATGGAGCTTGATACCCGGCAGCGATTTTATACGGCACTGTATCAACAACGGCGCCAGACGGTTTATAACAAGACACAGGACAAGATCGATGCCATCAATCATGCCCTGGCAAGGCGCTTGCGGGATGGTGATGTTTCAAGTTATGACTACCAACGCACGAAAAATGAACAGGCGACTTTGCAGGCTGAAGCGGTCGGCACGCGTTCAGCGGCGCATACTGCATGGCAGCAGCTTCGGGCTTTGACGGGTGAAGCCATTAAACCGTATGACCATCTGGTTGGAGAATTGTTACCTGAATCACCCCGTCCACTGGAACAGTTATTGTCAGGCTTGGAACAACAACCGGCCCTTAATCAAATGCAACAAAAGACCCATGCCTTTCGCTTGCAACAACGTGCGGCAGAAAAAATTTTTCCAGAAGTGACACTGAGTTTTGGTGTCAGGCGTGAAGAAAGTAAAGGACTGTCAGATGACGGTGTGATGCTAAGTGCCAGCATACCTATCCCCTTGTTTGATACTGATCAGGACAAGCAAACACTTTATCGTGCCAGGGCCATGATGGCGCAAACTGACTATCAACTGGCGCTTGATAATGCGGCGGCAACATTACAAAGTGCCTGGCAACAGTGCCAGGTCTTTCGTGCCAGTGCTATTCAATATCGGCAAGAGGCGGCTAAAAATTCTCAGCGTCTGATTAAATTGGCTGAGGCCTATTATCGGGCCGGTCAGGTTGGCATCCTGGCGTTACTCGATGCCTATCGTGGTGCGCTGGAGGCTGAATTGAGGGCACTGGAACTTGAATACAAGGCGCGTATTGCGCGTATCGAATTGGATAGTTTAATGGGAGGACGTGAGCAATGACACGCCGTTGGAAATTTTTAATCTTGTTAATTTCATTGTCACTGAGTGCATGTGACGGTCATGATCACGATCATAATGGCCATGTCGATCATAGCGATAGTGAGGCACCTGTTGAAGTCGTCACTCACTTTAATGAGCACACAGAATTGTTTGTTGAATTCCCAACGCTGGCTGTTGGTGCCGAGTCAGCCTTTGCCGCACATCTCACCTGGCTGGGTAACTATCGGCCGGTTAGTGAAGGTAAAGTCTCGGTCATATTGCAGGGGGGAGGTTTGCCTGAGGAGAGTTTTAGCATCGGGCCGGCTTCTATTCCGGGTATTTTTCGGCCTGTTGCTGTACCCGTACATGCCGGGCAGCGTCAGGTGATAGTGAAACTGGAATCAGCCAAACAAAACAGTGTGCATATGTTGGGACAGTTCAAGGTATATCAGGACAAGCAAGCAATCCCTGTCAGTGAGGAAGAAGATGACAACGCAATAAGTTATCTCAAGGAGCAACAATGGCAGGTAGATTTTGCGATTGAGCTTATCCATGAACGTACCCTGCGTGAAAGTATTCCAGCCGTGGCGACCATTCGTGCAGCGGCCAATCATGAAGCCATGTTGAGTGCGCCGCATGATGGTTTGTTGGCTAATAAGCACGGTAAAACATTCCCGCTGGTGGGTGATACGGTTCGTAAGGGGGACGTGCTGGCCGTCATTGGTAACCGGCTTGGTCGCGAGTTGAGTGAAGGTATATCGGGTTCAGCCTTGCGTTCACCCATCGACGGGACAGTCGCCCAGATGTTGGCTGTGCCGGGTACCTATCTCAGGCAGGGTGACAAGGTTCTGCATATTGTCGACAATAAAATCCTCTGGCTGGATATTCAGATTCCTGAAGTGGATGTACCTCATATCAAGAAGGTCTCGGGGGCATGGTTATTATTACCTGGCCTGGATAAGCCGCTCCGGATTGAAACTGAGGGTGAAAATCGTAATGGCCGGGTTGTGGCTTTTGGCAAGGTGGTCGATGCGGTGACACGCACGGCACCCTTGTTTCTGTCCTTTAACAATCCTGATCAAATGCTGCGGATTGGCACCTATGCTGAAGCCCGTGTGTTTACCGGTCACCAATCGGCCGGGGTGGCGATCCCAGTATCTGCACTGGTGAATGATAACGGCATGGATGTGGTGTTTGTGATGAAAAATGGGGAAGCCTTTGAACGGCGCGTGGTGCAATTGGGTGTTCGTGATGGTGATTATGTTGAAGCCCTGACGGGTGTACAAACAGGTGAGCGCATCGTGAGTCGGGGTGCCTACCTGGTCAAACTGGCCGCCAGTGGTGGTGATAGGGCCGCTCACGGCCACGCGCACTAGGGGGATTGAATAATGATTGGACGTATTGTTGATTGGTCTTTGCAAAATCGCCTGTTTGTGCTGCTGGCGGCCATCCTGTTGCTGGTATGGGGGGGTTACGAAGCCGTGCGCATGCCGGTGGATGTCTTTCCCGACCTGTCTGCGCCTACTGTGACGGTGGTGACAGAAGCCCATGGCATGGCACCGGAAGAGGTGGAAAGTCTGATTACTCTGCCTATTGAGTCGGTACTTAACGGTGCTGCCGGTGTGCGCCGCGTGCGCTCCTCCACCGGTGTTGGACTCTCTATTGTCTGGGTCGAGTTTGAATGGGGGACTGATATTTATAA
The DNA here is from genome assembly GCA_022712915.1 of Gammaproteobacteria bacterium. Lineage (GTDB taxonomy): Bacteria > Pseudomonadota > Gammaproteobacteria > UBA6429 > Thiohalophilaceae > JAHEDB01. Next base: position 12,321 of record JAFLJQ010000077.1, read on the forward strand.
GGCTCGGCAAATCGTCAACGAAAAATTGCAACAGGCACAAAACTCTTTACCGGATGATATTGACATACCGGAACTGGCACCCGTGACATCCATCATGGGGGAGATCATGTTCATTGGTTTGCGTTCCAGCCAACATGATGCCATGGCCCTGAAGACGATGGCCGACTGGAATGTGCGGCGTCGTTTACTGGCCGTGCCCGGTGTGGCGCAAGTGATTCCCTATGGTGGTGATACTAAACAATATCAGGTTCGACTTGCCCCCCACCGGCTGGCAGCCCATGGCATTACGCTTGCTGAAGTGGTGGAGGCCTTGCGCAAGACCAATGAAAATGCCTCGGCCGGTTTTTATGCCGAAGGTGGGCAGGAATATTTGATCCAGGGCATGGGGCGTATTCAATCCACTGCCGATATCGCGGAGACCTTTGTCGCTATGCGTGGGGGTTACCCGGTAATGGTTAAACAGTTGGGCGAGGTTGTCATCGCGCCTGCGCCAAAACGCGGCACGGCGGCCGTCAATGGTGAGGATGCGGTGGTATTGGGCATTCAAAAGCAACCGGCTGTTAATACCCTGGCCCTGACTAAACAGCTGGATATTGCTATGGATGAGATTCAAGCCGCCTTGCCGGAAGGCATGCTGATTGAGCGCCATTTGTTCCGGCAGGCTGATTTTATTTCCGTCTCGATCGATAACCTGATGGCGGCTTTGCGTGATGGTGCCATCCTGGTCGTGATCATCGTCTTTATTTTCCTGTTGAGTAGCCGTGCTACGCTGATTACCTTGATGGCTTTGCCGCTTTCTTTGCTGATAGCCATCCTGGCAATGCGCATGACGGGGGCGACCATTAACACCATGACCCTCGGTGGTATGGCCATTGCCCTGGGGGCATTGGTGGATGATGCCATTATCGTGGTGGAAAATATTGTCCGGCGTTTGCGTGAGAACAAAGAAGATGCGAATGCTGAATCAAGGCTCAAAATTGTTTTTTCTGCCACTCGTGAAATTCAGGGTTCTATCGTATTCGCCACGGTGATCATCGTGCTCGTGTTTGTGCCCTTGTTTTTTCTATCCGGTGTCGAAGGACGCCTGATGCAGCCACTTGGTTTTGCCTATGTGATCTCATTGCTGGCTTCGCTGGGTGTGGCGATTACGGTCACGCCGGTACTGGCCTATTTGTTTCTTGCGCGCAATGTCGTTAATAAAGCGCAATGTGAGCCACGTCTTGTCGTTTGGATAAAGGCCAGGTTTGCTGTCTGGCTGGATGTCGCGATTATCCGTTGGCAATTGATGACTGGGTTTGCGCTGGTTTTGTTACTTCTTGCGTTGCTAGCCCTGTCTTTTGCCGGTCAGTCATTTTTGCCTGATTTTAATGAAGGCAGTATGACCGTCTCGGCTAATACTGTGCCGGGGACATCGCTGGAGCAATCCGATCAAATGGCCAAGCGTGTTGAAAAACTGTTATTAAGCCATCCGGAGGTCATCAGCACGGCGAGGCGTACCGGGCGAGCGGATGCTGATCCCCATGCCCAGGATATCTATGCTTCGGAGATCGAGGTGTCATTAAAAATGTTGGCACGGAGTAAAGCTGAATTCCTTGAGGCCTTGCGGCGTGATCTGGCCGGTATCTCAGGCATGAATATTGTGTTGGGGCAACCCATTTCACACCGTATTGATCATATGTTGTCCGGCACCCGGGCCAATATTGCGGTGAAAATATTTGGTTCGGACTTGTATGAGTTACGCCGCCTCGCGGGGCAAGTGAAGGGTGTGGTGGAATCCGTTGCGGGTGCGGTGGATGTTAATGTTGAGCAACAGGCCGATGTGCCTTTCCTGCGGGTCAAGTTTGATCGGCAACGCATCGCACGTTATGGCATGCGGGTGGGTGAAGTGGCCGAGGCCATTGAAACAGCCTTTAATGGTGTGACAATCTCCAGGGTACTGGAAGGGCAAACCAGTTTTGATCTTGTGTTGCGTTTTGACAGCAAGGTTAAAACTAATCTGGATAATGTCCATCACACGGTTATTACCACGCCAACCGGTGCTCGAGTGCCTTTACACGGGATGGCAACGATCTATAAAGACAGTGGCCCCAATCGCATCAGCCGTGAAGACGTACAACGTAAGATCGTTGTTATGGCCAATGTGGCGGAACGGGCGGTGGGTGATGTGGTGGCGGACATCCGACAACAGCTTAGCGAGCAATTGACGTTGCCACCGGGCTACTATGTAGAGTACGGCGGACAGTTTGAAAGCGCTGAGCAGGCATCGCGTACCCTATTGTTACTCGGGGGACTGGTGATTATGGGTGTCTTTCTATTGCTCTTTGTGGCTTTTAGTTCGGTGCGAGATGCCTTGCTGGTGATGCTCAATTTGCCCCTTGCCCTGATTGGCGGTGTCATAGGGGTTTATCTTAGCGGTGGCGAGTTATCTATTGCAGCCATTATTGGATTTATTACCTTGTTCGGTATTGCTACACGCAATGGCGTGATGATGGTTGCCCATATACAGAATCTGGTACGACATGAAGGTGTGACAGATGTTTTGACAGCCGTCAAACGTGGTGCAGTAGAGCGCGTGATCCCGATTTTAATGACGGCACTTGCTACCGGTTTGGCCCTGGTACCGCTTGCTTTAAGTGTTGGTGAACCGGGTAGTGAAATTCAGGCACCGATGGCCATCGTGATCTTGTTTGGTTTGTTGAGTTCCACGGTACTGAATATGTTGGTGGTGCCTGCGCTGTATGTGCGCTTTGGCTCGATGGCCAAATCATTGCATTAACAAATACTATGATCGATTACTGATTAACGATAAAACAGATACAGGGCTATTTATTGCAGGGCATTTCTATGAATGGTGATTTTCTGTGAGAGCAAGGAAGCACTGCGCGCACGACTGTATGGCAAGGATTGTTCCAGACAGTCCTTTTGCATTTCTTCCATCCATGGAAGTTAGAGCGGAGGGGGGGGAGTGATGCAGGTAACTAGAATCTGGAACTGTACATGACATCACTGTTGTCTCGTTAAGTCTTTAATCCATTTTAAAGGGCACCTCTAATAATTCGCTAAAGCCGTGTTGGCGGCGTTGCAAAGGGGCTCAAAATGCTCATTTACTGCGTGTAAACTGCGCTTTTTCGCCCCTTTGTGCCTTGCCATCATCGTCTTAATCGAATTATTAGAGGCACCCTAAAGATCTAAACCGCAAAGGGCACAAAGGATCGCAACGTTATTTTGTTTTATGTTAGATGAAAATTAGAGCTTATCCGAAGACCTCAAGCTCATTTTTTATGAATTGCCGAATTTATTTTTTCTTTTCACCTCTTTGCTCCTCTTTGCGACTTTTGCGGTAAAGTGTGTTTTATAAACAATTTTTATATCTCATGCCCATTTCAACCTCCTCAAGCCGTTAAGTATCCGGTAGATACATGATTTTTTGGATTATCAACGGGACAGCAGTGATTTATAAACGTGCCTTACAGACGGAAACCGCCATGTTTTTTACGGTTCTTGAAATCCATCCAGCCAACTCCTGCGGCGACACCGATAATAATCATCAGGATTAGGAGACCGTTATACCAGATGGGAAAATCAGGGCGTATTGCAGCCAGTTCCTCTGCTGTGGGGATGGTTGTACCTTCAAGGTTAGCTAATGCCGCTTCAATACGTGCCTTGAGATTGGAATTTTCACCCTGGGATTGTTGCAGCTTGACGGTGGTATCTTCCTGGCTAAGGGATTTTAATTGAGCAAGGCTGGTCTCCAGTTCGATAATTTTGCTTTGGAGTTCGTTTGTTTTTGTCTGCTCTGCGGCCAGATCTTTTTCGAGGACTTCAGTGCCGGTAACAGATTCTCCCTTGATTAGCTTCTTGCGTAATTCTTTGATCTTATTTTTAGCATTGGACAATTCATCTCGCCAGAGTTGTGCCTCTTTTTCATATTTTGTGGCTCGCTCATCGACCTCTTGAAATTTATTCGACATTTCATCAAATTTCGCCACGGCGGGTTTTTCTTTAAGCAAATAGCTGGACAGTACCCAACCTTCTGTACCATTCGTTAGCCGAATCTTTGAAAACTCGCCACTCGTACTGAGCACGTTAACCGAGGAGCCGCTGGGAATCGAAGTCAATAGGGTGCTGTTGGCTTCGGCATCCTGATGGACACCCAACATAATGCGATCTGTGACGAAAAGGGTTTGGGTCAAACCGTTTTGTTGATAGATTAGTGATAAAAAGCTAACTAACAGGATCTTGCCGAATAAACGGTGCTTCATTTTGTACCCTTTTATTATGTTGTAATACCACTATGCCGTAGTAATGCATCTATTGTCGGTTCCCGACCACGAAACTTGATAAACAGCTCCATGGGTTCCAGCGTTCCGCCTTGCTCAAGGATATTGTGCAGGAAGTCATGGCCGGTTTCAGAATTAAATATGCCCTGTTCTTCAAATTTTGCAAAGGCATCGGCCGACAGAACTTCCGCCCACTTATAACTATAATAGCCTGCTGCATAACCGCCGGCAAAAATGTGTGAAAAGCCATGCTGAAAACGGTTGTAGTCTGGTGGCACCATCACCGCGACTTCCTGACGTATCTCATCCAGTTTCTTTTGTATTTGCTTGCTGATATTGGGCTGATATTCCAGATGCAGGCGAAAATCAAACAGTGAAAGTTCCAGTTGCCGAACCATTTGCATACTGGACTGGAAATTACGTGCAGCATACATTTTTTGGTAGAGGGATTCTGGTAGCGCTTCACCCGTTTGATAATGTGTGGCAATAAGATCCAGTGCCTCTCGCTCCCAGCACCAGTTTTCCATGAACTGGCTGGGCAATTCCACAGCGTCCCAGGCCACGCCATTGATACCCGAAACACCAATGTGGTTTATCTGGGTTAGCATGTGATGCAGACCATGGCCAAATTCATGGAATAGGGTAATGACTTCATCGTGGGTAAATAAGGCGGGTTCATCACCGATGGGAGATGTCAGGTTACAGGTGAGATAGGCCACCGGGAGTTGTAGTTGCCCATCGGCCTTATGCATGCGGCCCATGCAATCATCCATCCAGGCACCGCCGCGTTTGTGGGCGCGGGCATACAAATCGAGATAGAACTGACCACGCACATCCCCCTTATCATCGGTAATTTCGTAAAAATGCACATCTTTATGCCAGGTCTCAACACCGTCGATGGGTTTAATATGGATGCCATAGAGTCGGTTGACGACCTCAAACATGCCGGAGATGACCTGTGTTTCAGGAAAGTAGGGTTTGAGATCCTCTTGACTGATATCAAATTTATGCTGACGCTGTTTTTCTGAATAGTAGCCAATGTCCCAGGCCTGTAATTCATCTATTTGATGATGTTTGCGGGCAAAGTCACGTAATTCCTGTAGCTCCTGCTCGGCGGTGGGTTTGGATCGTTTGGCCAGCTCCTCCAGAAAGCTGATCACCTGCTGTGGGTCGTTGGCCATTTTGGTCGCCAGGGAACGCTCGGCGTAATTGGCATAACCAAGTAGCTGTGCCAGTTCATGTCGCAGGGCGAGGATTTCATCCATGTTCGCACTATTGTCCCACTTGCCTGCATTGGGGCCCTGATCTGAGGCGCGGGTCGAATAGGCCTGATACATTTCCTCGCGCAGTTCGCGAGTTTCGGCGTAGGTCATCACGGCATAATAAGAAGGAAATTCCAGGGTAAATAACCAGCCTTTAAGCTCCTTTTGCTCGGCGGCCTGTTTGGCCATGGCGCGGGCCGAGTCCGGCAGGCCACTTAACAGGTTTTCATGCTCGATCTGTTTTGTCCAGCCGTGGGTGGCATCGAGCAGGTTTTCTTCATACTGGGTGGTGAGTTTGGAAAGCTGCTGCTTGATCTCTTTATAACGGGCCTTTTTTTCTGGTGGCAGATCGACTCCGGAGAGGTGAAAGTCACGCAGGGCATTTTCAATGGTTTTTTTCTGGGCTTGATCGAGATGCTGAAATTCAGGCATCTCATGGATGCTTTTATAAGCTTCGAACAGGTGTTCATTCTGGCCCATCTCGGTGCTGTACTCACTCAATATTGGCAGACAGGCATTATAGGCTTCACGCAATTCATCACTATTGACCACGGAATTCATGTGACTGACGGGTGACCAGGTCCGGCTAAGTTGATCCTCGGCCTCTTCCAGTGGCTGAATCAGGTTGTCCCAGGTGTAATGTTCCGTGTCATTGAGCAGGTGTTGCAGTTGTTGACGGTTGTCTTTGATTAGCGCTGTAATGGCTGCTTCAATGTGCTTGGGTTTAATTTTTTGGAATGGTGGAAGACCGGTCATGCTTAAGAGGGGGTTGGTTTTCGGCATATTGGCTACTTGTTGTGATATACAGGTTTTTGAATGAAGTGCTGATTAATTAGCGCATCCTTATCTTTCTTACTCTATCATGAAAAAATAGTGCCAACCCATAAGGAATTCAAGTCCTTGACTGAGAATGACGTAGATATCACACCGTATGCACGGTTAACACCCGATCTGATCCTTGATGCCGTGGAGCATTTTGGTCTGATCACCAATGGCCATTTTCTGGCCCTGAACAGTTACGAAAACCGAGTCTATCAAATAGGGCTGGAAGACGGCAGTTTTGTGGTGGCCAAGTTTTATCGCCCAGCACGCTGGACGGATGCTGCGATCCTCGAAGAACATGCCTTTGCCGATGAACTGGTGAGACAGGAAATCCCGATAGTCGCACCACTGGCCAATGAGCAGGGTGAGACGCTTATATATTATGAAGGCTACCGTTTTGCTATCTTTCCACGCCGGGGTGGGCGTTGGCCTGAACTGGAGGATGAAGATAATCAGCTTTGGCTGGGCCGTTTTATGGGTCGCATTCATACCGTGGGCAGTAGCGGTGCTTTTCAGGCCCGGCCTCGGTTTACCCCGCAGAAATTTGGCCGTGAATCTTATGAATGGCTGATGCAATCGGGTTTTATTCCGGCCGAACTGGAACACAACTACCGCCAGGCCAGCGAACAGGTCTTGCTACAAATCGACACGGCCTTTGCCGAGGTGCCAGATTTGCGTCTGATCCGTCTGCACGGCGATTGCCATCCCGGCAATATCCTTTGGACCGACAACGGCCCGCACTTTGTCGATCTGGATGACTGCATGACTGGCCCCGCCATGCAGGATCTGTGGATGCTGCTCTCCGGTGACGCACGGCAAATGACCCTGCAATTGCGCAATATTGTCGAAGGTTATCAGGAGTTTGCCGATTTTGATTACAGCCAGATCCGGCTTATTGAGGCCCTGCGCAGCCTGCGCCTCATCCATTATTCGGCCTGGCTAGCCCGCCGTTGGCACGACCCCGCCTTTCCCCATCACTTTCCCTGGTTCAATACCCCCCGTTATTGGGAAGAACAGCTATATACCCTGCGGGAACAGCAGGAACGCTTGATGATGCCTGCGCTTGATTTGTTTTAAATAAACCCGCTTATCGTCATAAATTGTTAGCCTAGTGCGGGTTATTAAGCCTGTCATTAATAAGGCTTATTAAACCTAGCATAATCAGCAGAACCGTTAGTACAGACTTTTTTTGTGCAATTTAAAATGATGGGAAAAGGATTTGGCGAGGGCTGGAGTTAGTCTAAGTAAAGGGAGGGGCGTATGTTTTCCATACGGGGTGTCGTTTGTCAGCTTGGCGATTATGCACCTGCGTTTCATTACAAGACTTATTTCATATCGCACTTCTTAATATCTGCTTGAACCAGATTGGCAATAGCCTTAATGGTGCCCTTTTATTGCTGGTCATGATTTGGTGCGAACGCTCCATAAATAGAAAATCAACCGTCAAATAAGGATCGGGGGGGTGAGATGAAGCATTTTGGAAAAACAGGTAAGTTAGTTTTTGTTTTGTTGTTATGTGCGATATTGCCGAACGTGGCACAGGCCGTTATACCCACAACAGAACGTGATGCCTTAATTGCACTTTATGATGCTACGGCTGGGAACAATTGGAAAAACAAGCAAAGCTGGAAAACAAACGGCGTATTTAGTGATTCCGGCACGGAATGTGACTGGTTTGGGGTAATCTGCGATGTGGGCCAATCAAAGGTTATTCGATTAGAATTAACATTTAATCAGTTAAGTGGTGATCTACCGACTGAATTGGGCAATCTCCGCAATCTGATATTCATCAGCCTGTATGGTAACCAACTGACAAGCATTCCGGCTGCTCTGGGGCAACTCTCCCAGTTGGAAACGCTCGTTATGGGGGCCAACCTACTCATCACACTCCCAGCTGAACTGGGAAATCTTGGCTCACTAAAAGTGCTCTGGCTTAGCGAAAACCAACTGACCTCGATTCCTGCGGAGCTGGGTAAACTTCCTCAGTTGCAAATGCTCATTCTGGAGGATAATCAACTTTCCTCGGTTCCTGCCGCGTTGGGGAATATTGGTAGTTTGTTATCTCTCTGGCTTGGAAAAAATCGACTTAACACGGTTCCAGCTGCGTTGGGAAACCTTGTCAATTTGCAAAGTCTTAGCCTTGTCAGCAACGGACTCACGGGCGTAGTCCCCGATAATTTTGCAAATTTAACTGCTTTGACAAGTAAAAATGGATTAAATCTGAGTTATAACGCGTTTCACATCAACAATGCAGGCTTACGGGATTTTTTAAACAAGAAGCAATTTGATGGTGACCTTATGGCCACACAAACCCTGGATGCGGTGAATGTGACTTATAGCAACATTTCGGAATATGCCGTTACCTTGAGATGGGATGCCGTGGCCAATATCGAACCAGGAGGATATTGAATCTATCTTTCTCTTGATGATGGCGCAAACTTCCACCTGACCAAGGATGTGGCGGGCAAGAATACGACAAGCCTTGGCTTGAGTGGCCTATGTTAAAAATATACCTATCAGGCCAAGGTTCACAGTTACACCAATGCCTCCACTTTAAATCAGAATGAAGTTGAAAGTGATGGCCTGTGGGGGAACACCACGAGCTTTCACCCCCGGGTAAAGGTATTTGTGCTCCCTATATTACTGGTGGTGTTGGTACTTATGATCTTCCTGAAGATATCTCCACCGGAACCGTTGTTACGACAATACTTGCGGTGTCTGATAAGACGCTTATTTACAGTATTGTTGCAGATAACAGTAACGGCAGATTTGAGATTAACAGTACAACGGGTGAGGTCAGAATTGCAAACAAACTGGATTATGAACCGGCACAACAACATAAGTTGACCATTAAGGCCTCCGATGGGACAAACACCGAAGAGGGTGTTGTGATCGTGAATGTCGCCGATGTGTATGAAGGATCGGAGTTGTATGATGACCCTGTCGTTGTTCCAGATAAAGGCCAGGGTGGTAGTAGCAGTAACAACGGCGGTGGTGGTTGTTCCCTTCAGGCAGGTTCTTCATTTGATCCCTTGTTCCCCACCATGCTGATATTTGCCTTGTTTTATTTGGGATATCGAATACGGGCAGGGCAACAAAAATGTCATTGAGAATGTATTAATAAAGTAAGAAAAGGGGCGCTAGCCCCTTTTTTTATCTATTGATATCATTATGGGTATAACCCCACTTATCCTCATCACTAATCCTCTCCCGTTACTGGGAAGCTCTGCTTATGAGTAGCAGGTACGCCAGTAAATGCCGCTGCTGGAGCGGCATTAAGGGCCAGAAAAGCCTGGGGTTTAATTGTCAGATTTCTTTACAGTGGTACATGTTGTAAAGATGTTCCATAACGCTATGATATATATGGATATATATACATATTTTAATTGTTTTGGCTCGCCCGTCTATGGCGGGCGTGTTGATAATCCTTACAAATAGATGATTTTTCCCCAGTATCCAATCAACCTAAATTAAGATAATAGAAATTTAGCCAATAATATCAAATAGTTGAATCAATATGTGAACTGTGTCTCATTGTGGCATTGGAATTGCAATATCCATATATATAATAAGTAAAATTTTTAGCAATTGTGATTTCAGCACCTGGGGAGGAAGTTGAAATTACTTATTTGACACAGTGGATATAAAAATGAGACGCAATATTGAATGTACAACACATTATGTGCAGGTTTTCCTGTTTCTGTTAACTATGGTATTTGGCACATCGGCCCAGGCTGTAATTTCCCCATCGGAACGCGCTGCCTTGATCGATCTATATACCAGTACAAATGGCCTTGATTGGGATATTGGTGCCAGTGGTCAGGAGTGTAGCTGGAGCGGGGTGACCTGTGCTGAAGTCAGCCCGGGTAAGCATGTGGTGACGGATCTGGGACTAAGCGATAGCGGTTTGAGCGGGACAATTCCGGCAAGCATTGGAAACCTGACCTCATTACTGTCTCTGAGTCTTGCGAGTAATAGTCTTCGTGGATCAATACCTGTGCAGATGGGTGGTCTAATTAATCTTCAGATTCTTTCCCTTAGTGGCAATGACTTAACAGGGGAGATACCGACAGAGCTGGGCAACCTGACGGATTTGACTACCCTGTACCTGGATTCAAACCTATTGACTGGCCCCATACCCCCGTCACTTGGTTCGCTATCAAACCTTCAATATTTGCTTCTTTCTTCAAACCAGTTAAGTGGTTCGCTTCCACTTGAATTGGGCAATCTGGCTAATTTAAAATATTTGATATTGAAAGCTAACAAATTAACCGGTGTTATCCCGCCTGAGTTAATCACTATTTCACTTTCAGTCACCTTACTGGGACTGGATATGCGTTACGGTGGGCTACACAGTACCGATCTGGACTTGATCTCGGCTCTCAATGACAAACAACTCTATTTCATTGATTTCACACTGAGCCAGACCCTTGATGCGACCGGGCTTAATCAAACTTTGATCGGTGTAGATAGTGTCGATCTGGCCTGGACGCCAGTGACCTATGACGCCCAGGAGGGTGGTTATCGTGTTTATCTATCCTCTTCTAGGCCTGATGTCTTTGCACAACACGGAGCAGATGTTGTGGGCAAGGCATCTGTCGGTACAACCCTAAGCACTTTAACCAACTGCACTGTCTATCGAGCCAGGATCCATAGTTATACATCACCACATGCTGACAATAGCAATGAAGTTGAGAGTGATGGTGAATTGAGCAATGTGCTTGAGTTTATGACTAAGGGGCCAGCTGGCTGTGCCCCGGTGATTACGGGGGGGGATGGAGCGTTTCAGGTTACAGAGAATACCAGTCCATCGGTTATTACCACTATCACTGCTTTAGATTCAGATGCGGGTGATACGCAGGCTTATAGCTTATCGGGTGTGGGCAGTGGTCTGTTTAGTGTGCACGGCGGTGTATTGACACCACTAGCCCCGTTGGATTATGAAGCCGGAAGCAGTTACAGCTTGACGGTCATTGTAACCGACAGTACCTGGAAGACGGACAGTGTTGTTGTCACGATCAATGTTCTTAATGTGAATGAAGCACCCTCTATCACCGATGGTTCAGGTGCCTTTGATGTTATTGAGAATGTTAGCCCATATGTTATCACCAACATAATCGCCTCAGATTTGGATGTCGGTGATACCTTGACTTATAGCCTGACAGGCGCGGGTAGTGATTTATTTACGATAGTGGGCGGTGCATTGACACCAATTGCCGCGTTGAATTTTGAAGCGGGTGACATTTACAGTTTAACGGTCACTGTCACCGACAATGGTGGATTGACGGATAGTACCCCCGTCACTATCAATGTTCTAAATGTGAATGAAGCACCCTCTATCACCGATGGTTCAGGTGCCTTTGATGTTATTGAGAATGTTAGCCCATACGTTATCACCAACATAATCGCCTCAGATTTGGATGTCGGTGATACCTTGACTTATAGCCTGACAGGCGGGGGTAGTGATTTATTTACGATAGTGGGCGGTGCATTGACACCAATTGCCGCGTTGAATTTTGAAGCGGGTGAAATTTACAGTTTAACCGTTACCGTCACCGATACTGGCGGGTTGACGGATAGTGCAAGCGTTACTATTAATGTCATCAATGTCAATGATGTGGAGCCTGCCCCCAGTGCCGGAGACATTACCTCTCCACCAGAAAATGCCGCCTCTGGCACTTCTGTGGTCACGATAGCCGCGAATGATATTGATGGCCCCAGTGCAATTTTCAGTATCACCAACGGTAATATCGACAATGCCTTTGCAATAGATGGTGCTGGCGTAATTACCGTGCTGGGTGTATTGAATCACGAAGATATACCGCTTTATACCCTGACCGTGGAAGTAGATGATGGTCTTCATAGCAAAACAGTGGATGTGGAAATTGCTGTGACTGATATCAACGATATAACCCCTGCCCCCAGTGCCGGAGACATTACCTCTCCATCAGAAAATGCCACCTTTGGCACTTCGGTGGTTACGATAGCCGCGAATGATGTTGATGGCCCCAGTGCGACTTTCAGTATCACCAACGGCAATGTCGACAACGCCTTTGTGATAGATGGTGCCGGTGTGATTACCGTGTTAGGTGAATTGGATTTTGAAACCACATCGAGTTATACCCTAACGGTTGACGTGAATGATGGTGAGCATAATGCAACAGTGGATGTGGTTATCGAACTGGGTAATGAAAATGACAATTTTCCGATGCCTGTTATTGCTGACTTCAATCTGATGGAAACGGTCGCAATAGATACAGAGGTGGCTACCGTCTCCGCCACGGATGCGGATGGTGTAACCGAATTTATATACACCATGACCGGCAGTGCCTTTGCCATCGATGAGTCAACCGGTGTTATTACTGTGGCGGGTGTGCTGGACTTTGAAACTAACCCAACTTATACCGAGACCGTTTCGGTTTATGATGGGGTGAATACTTCAACAGTAGATCTTCTTATTATTCTTTATAACTATAATGACAATGCGCCAATTTTAGTGGGTGGCGCGATTTCTCATCCGGCGGAGAATGCTGCTATCGGTACGGTGGTGGCCAATATTGCGGCCACGGATCCTGATGGTGGCAATTCTTTCACCTACAGCATCTTGAGCGGTAATGATAACGGTGTCTTTGCCATCGGTAGTACAGATGGTGTGATTACCGTGGCCAGTGCGCTGGACTATGAAACGACCAATCGTTACACGCTGCTTGTCCAGGTCAGCGATGGCTTGAACACCGCAACGATCAATATAAATGTCAATGTTAGTGATGTGAGTGAAAGTTCAGGTGGTGGTGGTGGTGGTGGTGGTTGCGCCATGCGCGCGGGCGCTGAATTTGATCCGGTTTTGTTGCTGTGGCTTTGTCTGTCAGGGGTCTATCTGATGCGCAAAAAGCCCATGCAGATCTGGAAACAGGTAGCCTGATTTTTATTAAATAAAAAGCACCGGCCAGTATCCTTCTGGTCGGTGCTTTTTTATGCGGACAGTTTGTTAAGTATCACTGCTGTCCCGTTAAGTATTTAATCCATTTTAAAGATCTAAACCGCAAAGGGTCGCAACGTTATTTTGTTTTATATTAGAAAAAATTAGAGCTTATCTGAAGACTTCAAGCTCATTTTTTATACATTACCGAATTTATTTTTCTTTGCGACCTTTGCGGTAAAATGTGTTTTATAAACAATGTTCATGTCTCATGCTCATTTCAACCTCCTCAAGCCGTTAAGTACTCGGTAGACACATGATTTTTTAGATCATTAACGGGACAGCAGTGGTTAAGCATGTATATTCATTATCCCTCGTTTTATATCTTACATCGTTTTCTGTTTGCCTCATGCAAACATTTAGCACTAAATTTTAATCGATAAACGAACAGCAATAATCTGTCACTGTGTTGACCTTTATTTGAAAGCAAGCATTGGCCGGTACATTAAAATGCTCACCGCCCTTAAAGTTTTGCCATTTTGTCTGTTCAGGCAATAGCACCTCGACCTCACCTGACATAATCTCCATAAGCTCTTTTTTATCCGTGTTAAAAGTATATTCACCCGGCAGCATAATACCCAGTGTCTTACTCTCGCCATCCGGGAATTGAATATTGCGGCTGGTGACCTTGCCATCAAAATAGATATTAGCGTTTTTTACAATCGTGACATTTTCAAAGTGACTCATTATTTTCTCTTAATGGGGTTATAGGAGTTAACGGCATGGCCTCGAATTTTATCCCATCCCAGCCGCTTTTCATAAAATTACGAATATTTTTATGACCCTCGCCATCTGGAGTACTCAATACATCATCCCGATAATAATGCCCAAAACAGGCCAGGGTTTGTGCTTCGGACAGTTGATGTAATTGTGCAAAGGCAAATAACTTGCATGAGCCATTGTTTTGATCTGCCTCATTGAAAAATTCTCCATTATTAAATGCAGCCGGACTGAAGTGATAGCTATACTCAATAACAGACATGGTGTCGGTGAAATTAATGGTTTCAGGTTGGGTGTTCAGGGTTTGGATAAAGTGATTGAGATTCATGGCTTGCGAAGCTCCTCTGCTTATTATAAAACTGAATTATAAAGGCGAAACAGGATCAAAGTCATCTGTTGTGGTAGCTCATTTGAATCTTGTGATTGTATTGAGGGCACTTCTAAAAATCCACTGAAGCAGCTTTGGCTGCGTTAAAAATAAGCTCAAAATGCTCATTTACTACGTGTAAACTGCGCATTCTGCTCGCCACATCCCTATGGCGAGCCCCTTCTGGGCCATGCTATTGCATGTCCAAAATCATTTCTGATGATTTTGTCGCTTGTTTTTGCCTTGCCATTATCTGCTTGATTGAATTTTTAGACGCGCCCTTGAGTGTGTTTTGCTTGTTTGATGGACTGAGTCTTAATAAATATAGAGTCGAGTCTGATGGTCATTAAAAGGTCGTGAATGTATTCACTTGATTCCTTCTGCTTGACTTGAACCATTTAGTTTGTAAGTATAAAAAAATAATTAAATATTAGGTAAACCACCGCCTCTGGCGGTGAGACTCGAAAAGGCTCTGCCGTCAAGTCGTGCATAGTTGAAAATAGCCTCCTTTATAACCGGCTAGATTAAAAGGAGGCCATGATGAGAGAATGGAAA
>JAFLJQ010000062.1 GCA_022712915.1 Gammaproteobacteria bacterium
TTTTCTGTCTTTATGTTCTTGGCCAGTTGTCCTGCCAAGGCCCTCATCTCTTTCTCGTTCATCACTATGCTCATTATTAATTTTCCTGTAGGTTAGGGTATTAATTAATGAGCAGTTACACAATTTAATTTACAGGCTCGACCTGAACGGACAGTTACCCTTGGTCATGACACTAATACAGTTTATGCGCTTGACCTATTGCCGTAAACTTATGCTCCCCCCTTAACTTACCCGACAATAACAATATTTCTAGTTTGTTTAGCGTTATAGAGAAAACTATCCGCATCACCATACAAGGTGTCTGAATTGGATAATTCATCTGGCACACATACTTTAGCCCCTATGGAAATGGTTACATAGTCAAGTACACTGCTTTCGCTATGTTCAATTTTAAGCTGTTCGACATTAGTACGGATTTTATCTAATATTTCTTTCGTGGATTTCTTGTCGAGATCATTAAATATGATTGAGAACTCTTCCCCCCCGATGCGAAAGACATAATCATCTGGCCGAGAAAGGCTGGCACGGATAGTCGCAGCTATTTTCGTTAGAACTTTATCCCCGGCCGGATGGCCATATTGGTCGTTGTAATATTTAAAGTGATCGACATCAATTATTGCCAAGCTAAGATTTGATTTTCTTCGCCTAGAGAGCTTGATTTCATGCTTTAGTATCTCATCGAATTTTCTACGATTATACAGTGAAGTCAGCGCATCAGTTACAGATACTTCTTCTATAAGTTTATGATTGGTTATATCTTCTAGAATATTATGAAATTCATTTTTATTACTATTTTTAACCGGAATGATTGTAGACGATAGCCAGAGTTCATTATCTTCACTGAGCTTGTTTTTAAACTCTCCCCTCCAGGATTCCCCCGTCATGATTGATTTAGATATGTCTTCAAGGATCTCTTCTTTCATTTCGTCTTCTATTAAAAAACTGTGTTTTTTTCCAATAAAGTCATCTTTTACTCCGCCTAGTTTTCGACAAAGTGCATTGCTTATAGAGGTAATGAAACCTTCTTGATTATAAATAACCAATAATACATTTTGATCAACTAAAAAATCTCTAGTATGGATTTCATTTTGAAATAGTCGATATTTTTTATTTATAATATTTCTAAAATAAATTGTTGTGAAAATAGAAAAGCATAACATTGAGACTAGAAATATCTCCATTTTTTTAGTCTCTTGAATGAGTAGATGAACATCTTGCTCCAAGAGTTTATTCTGATTGTTAACCATTTCATGTAGTATTTTCACCAGTTTATTTGATGTCACTACAGCAGTTGTTTTTAATAGAAAATTAGCCTGGTTCCATTCAGGGCTGTTTCTACTTGAAAACATTTTCTTTGGCAGAAAACTAAATTTTTTTCTAATTAAATTGATATTTTTTAGTATACCCCTTTCAAACTCATTCATTTGTTTCGATAACGAATTCAATTTTTTATAGTATATTTTATTTTTAGCCCAATTCATCTTAAATGATTCTTCAAAGTTCTTATCTCCAGATAACAGAAACGCCCTAATATCAGCAAGGCAAAGAGTGAAAGAACCTCGAAAATCGGCCATTGCAGAAAATAATGAAAGACGTTTGGCTGATGCCTCCTGACTTTTAGCAAAATCGATCATGACCGTAATATCATTTACAAGTGATGTGGCAAGCGGTATAGCCGTACTCAGAAGAATTTCTGAAGATTGAATGTTCTCTGGTTTATGAGCGATAAGCTCAATTTTCATCTGCTCCTGTTCCAGTTGGTTTAAAAGCGTTGTTACTTTGGACAGTCTTTTCACATTCTCGGCGTTAGTCCAATGTATAGAAAGAGACACTAAAGTCTCATGTTCTTTGCGGATAGTTTGCCAAGAATTTGCTCTTTCCTTGATAAAGCGTTCTTCTCCTATCAACATCCAACCTCGAAGTGCTGCAAGAGATTGATGGAGGGCAATATTTGTATATGCACTTGCCTCTGCCGTTGGCGTGCGAAGAGAAGTCAGGCGACTAGAGTCTTCCTCAATCCTTGAAATATAAATTTGGCTTATAGTCGCCAATATCCCAAATAACAGAAAGGTTATTATGAGGCTAATATTTACAAGTACATTAATGTGCAAATTTTTAAACATAAGAATTCTATTTAACCAATTTACGCAACTGAAGACGGGATGTTACTTATTTTGGACACAAATATTCTATCGGCCATATTGGGGGCGGTCTAAATTAGGAGCAGGGGCTGTTAATACTCCGAAATAGAGTGGTGCTTGGTTCAGGTTAAATGAGATACCAATATCCCCCGGCTAAAATAAGATACCCAACCTAAGAAAATAGGCTAACAAATTGTTATTTATTGATTATTAAGGATTTGTTGAAATAGATGTCCTGTCAATAGAAAATGGGGAATGTTACGGCTGTATTGAAAAGTATTGTTCACTGACCCTGTTAAACATTGTTAAACATTGTTAAATATTGTTAAATAAATAATCTTGACCAATGTGGTATTCGTGGCTTAGGACGTAATACATATTGGCTACAGCAGTTTAATAATCCGTTGGCGTATACGGATCTGAGTGCTTATGTCTCCAGTTAAAGTTAAATGAGACACCCAGTGCGCCAAGCAAAGCTGGTGATAAATAGGCGGTGTAAGTCCGTTACTCGGTAAAGGCTAGCGACCTGTAGTGGTCAAGTTTTATTGGAAAGAATTTAAGCCGCATTATTCAATTCCATTTTTTTCTGGTTAGGCGTTAAATATCCAAGCGTAGAATGCAATCGCTTATAATTATAAAAACGAATATATTTCTCTACAGCATCCACAGCCGATAAATGATTCACAAAAACCAAGTTATTCAATCGTTCTGTTTTCAAACTTCTAAAAAATCGTTCCATCACGGCATTATCCCAGCAATTCCCT
>JAFLJQ010000071.1 GCA_022712915.1 Gammaproteobacteria bacterium
GCCGTTTTCAAATCATAGCCGACCCGTAGCGGACTGCCGCTCTTGTTGGTCGCATCATGGTCTGTGTAGTTGACCAGTATTTTTGAGAAGCTTAAGTCAATGATTTCCTCTGGTTGCCCTTCGTTCTCGGCGGAAAACTCATACCTGCTGATGATGCAATTTTCCAGAGTATGCTCCAGAAACTCCGCCACTTTGTCGCTGCCGGTGCGCACATACTTAATCACCACCGTTTTACCAGCGGAGCCGGTGACTGATTCCTTAAACAATGCCGAACAGGAACTATCGGCGGCCTTGCTTATTGTTACCTGACTGAGGCGGGGGCGGGTGGACTCCCGGTTGCTGAGGTTGCCCGGCTCCATGGAGATGCTGCGCGTCACGTTAAAGTCCACTGTTAGAACGGCAATGTGGTCTTCGTAACCATCCGCAGTAACATTTCCTTTGATGTCCTCATATTCGAGAAATATTGCCATTTTCGTATCCTCATCCTTAATTGTTAAATGGGGATAAAGTATAGAAAGAACGAGAACTTTGGTCAAATCTACTTTTACCCCATTGCTCATCATAAACAAAAGACAATGAGGCGATTAACCTACTATTTTAATCCGTTTCCTAGTTTGTATTGTTACGGGGTGTCCCGTTAATATTTGAGAATCGTTCTGAGCGCCTTTGCGCCACGGCCCGATAAGCTTGCGCCATATTTTTAGTCTGTATCAATCATTCGGTCAGGCGGGCATGTCCCCGTTTTCATGAACAAAAAAAGGACAAAATGGCCCAGCACCTCAAAAGACAAAAAAGGAAGGGGTCTGATAATGGAAAGGCCCTACCCAAAGGGTTGAAGCACAAATGGCTCACACTTCACTGCCCCAGTTCCCTGTACTTTAATCCTGCGCCCAAAAAACTTGACCACTACAGACCAAAAACAAAAATGAAAACAGCACCCTTGGGTCAATTTATCCCGCTATTACTCACAACTCTTTGTCAGTAAACTTAGTCTTGGTTTTTGCCAAAACCAAATAGAAATGAATTCGGATAGCGTACATCTAATCTTATTTTTTACCCTGATCAAGTATTCATTTTATAGCACGAAATTAAACAGCGATTTTTGAATTGAATCATGGGCAAACCCAGTAACCATCACCTCTTCATTCTCCCTCGTATTATCCGGCTCCGGGATGCACCCACTATCTGGGAATGGACAAAAACCGATTTAACAAGGAGGTTCGGCCCGCTCTCAGAGAAATCAAGATTGGTAAGCAGGGGATCGCTTTTGATCGACTTGATTTGGACGCATGGGTGGTTCAATATATGAACTGCAACGAGCGTCCCTCCCCCAGCATTAAAGGAGATCAACAATGGGACGCAAAAGAACCCCAGGGCTTCGGAATCGAGGCGGGATCTGGCACATCGAAAAACAGATCCTCGGCCAAAAGATTCACGAAAGCACTGGAACAAGCTACCTCGAAACGGCAGAGTTGATATTAGCTCGACGTATCGAGGAAATACGACAAGCCAACGTATTTGGGATCCGAACTAAGCGAATTTCCCGCGATGCTGCGACAAAGTTTCTTGTAGAAAACATGCACCTGGCCAGTATCGGGGATTATGCGCTGCACCTAAAGCAGGTGGAACCTTATATCGGTGACTTGTCTCTTGATAAAGTGCATCTGGGTACCCTTCAGCCTTTTATCGAAGCACGACAAAAGCAGGGTATCAAAACCCAAAGCATCAATCTTGCTTTGGGTTGTGTACGGCGTATTTTGAATTTGGCCGCAAGACTTTGGCGCGATGAGCATGGCTTGACTCACCGCCCCTGATTCAAATGCTCCCGATATTTGATGCGCGTAAGCCCTATCCTCTTTCATGGGTAGAGCAAGGGAGACTGTTTCAAGCATTACCTGTTCACTTGGCTCGTATGAGTCTTTACAAAGTGAACACGGGATGTCGAGAACAGGAGGTTTGTCAGGTTACGTTGGGACTGGGAAGTCCCGGTACCGGAGTTCGGAACCTCGGTATTTATCTTACCGGGTGAAAGGGTAAAAAACAGGGAAGATCGTCTGGTGGTATTGAATCGAGTTGCCCAATCGGTGATTGAAGAAGTACGAGGACAACATCCCGAGTATGTCTTCACCTATAGAGGTATCCCGCTCAAGAAGATGAGGGCTAGCGCATGGCGAAGGGCACGCATCGATACTGGACTACCAGATGTTCGAGTCCACGATCTAAAGCATACGTTTGGTCGAAGGCTGAGAGCGGCGGGCGTTTTCTTGGAAACTCGGAAAGTACTGCTTGGACACCGGAACGGCGATATCATTACGCACTATTCTACACCAGAATTACAAGAACTATTGGATGCAGTAAACAGTGTATGCGATAACAAGTCCGGCAAAACCCCGGCACTGGTGATCTTAAAACGAAAAGCGGTTACCTCACAACACGATAACCGCTTGATTGTAAAAATAAAAATGGCGCGCCCGGAAGGATTCGAACCTCCGACCGCCTGGTTCGTAGCAGTGCGGTTGATATGTTTATATCATTTGTTTTGTCTTTCTGGATAGTGCTGCCGCCATTGTACTTGGTTTTTGATTCGGAGCGTCCAGGAGTCAGCAATGTATTAATCTTCCCAAAAGTATTCGCGTAGTAGTTTTTATCTCAGTTTAGAATATATTTTGTATTGGTTAATTTAAAAAAACTTTTAACCAGCATAATATTTTTTTGAATTGAGTGCATAATCGACAAGATGGCTTTCTTCATGCTTTCCTTATCGATTATTGGCAGCTTTGCTAATCGCGCTTTTAAATGATTCCATACTTGTTCATCTGGATTGAATTCAGGAGAATACGCAGGTAAAAATGCCATAACAATACTGTCTGTCTGTTTTTCAATAAATGCCTGTGTTTCTTTGCTGTGATGATATCGGGCATTATCTGCAATGACAATAATTGGACACCCTGCATCTTTGCGAAGCTTTTTAAGAAAACGGATGAATTTTGAAGAATTCATCTTGTCTTCAATAAAACTGAAACGCATATCACCTCTAGCCGTAACCGCACTAATCATTTTCAACCCAAATCGGCCACCGCTATCTTTGACTACAGGAGTATCGCCTATCTTTCCCCAAGTCGCTCCATGATGAGAATCACTTCGAACAGCAGCTTCATCTATGAAGTAAATCTCTGCACCAATAGATTTGGCATGTTTAACAACTTCAGGATATGTCGTGTTTAGATATTTTTCAATTTTTTGAGGGTCTTGTTTGTATGATTTATATATAGGCCGCTGAGAACTCAAGCCAATATTGTGCAATAACCGATGTATAGAACTTTTACTTAATTTTATATTTCGCTCTCTTTCAATCATTGTACGAATTGTGGCGAGTGTCCATAAACAAAATTTAAACTGAAAGTTTAACGGATTATTCATGCTGACAGCTTCATATACCCATCGTAGGTCTTCTGAGGACAATTTTCTTGGTCGACCACTTTTTCTTTCGTCTATTAACGCATGCCATCCACCACTGCGATATCGAGATAACCATTCGAATACTGTTCTTTCGGGAATATTGAAAACCCGAGTTACTATATGAACAGGTTCTTTACGAAGAACGATTGCTTCAACAACTTCTTTTCTTTTTTTACTGCGAGTTTCTGGTTTTGTCATGGCTCATTATATCATGCAAAAACATATGGAACGATTAATATATTGCTGAATACAATATCCAATGGTTAGACCGTAGCCACTGCTGTCAGCACTGTATGTGACAGATCCACTCGTGTCAGATTTTCCTTTGCCATATAAAAAACCAAATCTGAATCTTTATTAGCAATAATTGCAGCCAGAGTATTGCTATTGGCATCAGTTTTTAATGTGTTGCTCGTATTCTCTTGATGTGTCAACGTTGTTAAAAAAAATGAATAAACTAGGAGGTTACTTTCCGAATCGCTATCGTTAGTAGTTTGAACGTTAAATGCCGAAATTTGATTCTGATAATCTGCTTGTGCCATGCCAGTAGACAAAGCAAGGCCGAGTAGGATTGAAATGGATGTAATGAATTTTAAATGTGACACAATATATTCCCCCATGTGTTCCATACAAAAAACAAATCGCAGATCAATGCGATTGATTAAAAACAATTTAAATAGACCAAATATTTTTTATCAGTTTGTTAGTTACTATTCATAAGGCTGTGAATGGAGCATTAGTGACGTTATTCATAGGTATGCAATCCTTGTAAGGATCCGTCCTGCCACAATGGCACTGAAAGTGGCCTATCAATAACCTTGAAAATCCCGGCTGCAATAGATCGCAGCCGGGGCATATCGCTAGAAGCGCAATGCTGCCTGTAGAACAAGCATGTCGTAATCGTCACTTTTCCCCTGACCGGAAAATTTGGCTATTTTGGCTAAGACTGAAAATTTAGGTGTGAGGAAGAATTGACCGTGAAGGCCGATCTCCTGGCCCTTTTGGCCATTATCGTCACCACTGGTTCTTTCAAGGCTAACACCAACGCTGTAGTGGTTTGTGAAGTAATAATCGCCCCCTAGTGCGATCCGATTATTTTTTTCATCAGCCGCATTCGACCTGGATATATCGTCAAACCCAATACCACCTTCAATGTTGAATATGGCCCCGTTGCCTGCGGGCATGAGGTGTTTTGCTATTAGGTCGGTGCTGGTGACGGTATAATCGTTTTGAGAATATGATGATGGAGAATATTCATACTCAGTTTTACCGTACCCGATAGCAATGATCGTATTTTGCGCGATAAACATGCCGATACCAATTTCATTTTCGGTGCTATCGCGAGTGTATTGAAAGGGCATGTAGGCGGGTGTGTTTTTATAGTCGTTGCTTGCCTGGGTGTGTATGACTTGAAGCCAGAGTGGTGAATCGGGTGCCATGTGTGTGTACCCAACACTGAGATAATCTCCTTCGCCGGTTCTTGATGTGGACTCACTGTCTACTTGCCCGGTTGCGAACCCGATATTGCTGGCTCGTTGCATGAAGGCGGCCTCGGCCAAAGGTCGGTCTTTTACCTGGACAGGGTCCAGGTAAAATGAAAAAAATAGGCCGTTTGCATCAGCCTTGGAAGTGTTGCTGTCGTCGTAGTCAATAGTGGCCATCTGATAACCCACCTCGGCCTGGAAATCGGCCTGGTCTGCCGATAGCGGAATGACAAAAGCTGCTTATAAGTAATGCGGGAGCAAGAAATTTGAGTTGTGACATAAGATTTTCCCCTTGTGTTCCATACAAAAAAATAAATTGCAGGTTAATACGATTGATTAAAAATAGTCCAATTAAATCAAGGTTATATTATCAGGTGTTTAATTAGTGAACAAGAAGGGAAATAGAGTGTTAGTTTTTTCACGGGCCGTACACAAGATCCGGTAGCCAGGTGACGAGTCCAGGCCAAATGGAAAGCATGACCAGGGCGATCAACTGAATCACAATGAAAGGCGCCACGCCTTTATAGATCTGTGTGGTTTTGACTGTGTCCGGTGCGACACCGCGTAGATAAAACAAGGCAAAACCAAATGGCGGGGTTAAGAAGGATGTTTGCAGGTTAATGGCGATCATGATGCCTAACCAAACGGGATCGATACCCATGGTCAATAATATTGGTGCGACGATGGGTACGACCACAAAGGTGATTTCGATAAAGTCTAAAATGAAACCGAGCAGGAACATGATCAGCATGACGATGAACATGGCGCCGACGATCCCGCCGGGTAAGTCGGTTAGCAGTTCGCGTACAACTTCATCACCACCGAAACCACGGAACACCAGTGAAAATATTGACGCACCAATGAAGATCAGAAACACCATGCTGGTTATTCGCATGGTACTGCGCATAACGGTTTGCAAAACGTCAAGATTAAATTGTTTTTGTTGTATGGCCAATAACATTGCGCCAACGGCACCAACCGATGCGGCCTCAGTCGGCGTTGCGATACCGGCCATAATAGAACCCAGTACGGCAAGGATTAGCAGTAAAGGGGGAATGAGGGCCTGAAAGATACGGGTCCAAAGTTCTTTCTGGTTGATGTTACGTTCTTCAGCCGGGATGGAGGGCACTATAGCGGGTTTGAAAATGGCCAGGCCAAGCAAATAAAGGATGTACATGACGACAAGTAACAGGCCCGGTATCAAAGCACCGGCAAACAGATCCCCAACGGAAATGGTTTCTGGTGAGAACAGGCCCATGTCGAGCTGCGCCTGTTGGTAGGCTGAGGACATGACATCGCCCAGCAAGATCAAAATAATGGAAGGGGGAATGATCTGCCCGAGCGTCCCCGAGGCACAGATGGTGCCTGTTGCTACCTCCGGGCTATAACCCCGGCGTAACATAGTGGGTAAAGATAACAATCCCATGGTGACCACGGTGGCACCGACGATACCGGTACTGGCGGCGAGTAACATACCCACCAAAATTACCGAAATGCCCAGGCCGCCCCGCATGGGGCCAAACAATATGGCCATGGTCTCGAGCAGCTTGTCGGCCACGCGTGAGCGTTCCAGCATCACACCCATAAAGACAAACAGGGGCACGGCGATGAGGGTGCTATTAGTCATGATGCCATACAGGCGATTGGGTAGGGCTTGCAGGAAGGCCGCGTCAAAGCTGCCGGTTAGTTGACCGATCAGGGCAAACAACAGGGCCGTGCCACCGAGAGAAAAGGCCACGGGATAACCGGCCAGCAAAATGACGCAGACGGATATGAACATAAGCAGCGCCATGTACTCACCCATGCTGCTTGACCTCGATAGACAATTGCGGATAACGCCAACGCTGGAATGCACTGAGTAGTTGGGCCAGCCCCTGGGTGAGTAACAGCAGAGTCATGAGCAACATACTTGATTTGAGTAAATAGACAAAGGGCAGCCCACCGGCCTCTTGTGATCCCTCCAGGAGTGACCAGGATGTCAGAACATAATCCCAGCTAGTAATGGTGATAAACAGGCAAACGGGGATCAGCAGCAAGAGACAGCCAAAGAAATCGACCATCCCCTGTCGTTGTGGGCTCATGTTGCGGTAAAAAATATCGACTCGTACATGGCCTTCATGTTTCAGGGTATAAGCCGCACCGAGCATGAAGATAAAAGCGTGTAAGTAAGTGATTGATTCCTGTAACGCAATCCAGCCAGTATTAAATAGATAGCGTAGTACGACGACGGCAAAGGTAATGATGACTAGCAATAGCGTTAGCCAGGCAATGGCACGGCCACTTTGCTCACTGATTTGTTCGAGGCGGTGAATGAAGGCCTGCATTATCTAGGAGTACTATTCCAGTTTATAGGTAAATAGTTATACACAGTGAGATAAATCAATTAGTTAGCTTTTTTTACCCTCTATGTAACTGAGTATTAAACAATAAAAACAATACAAGACTATGATTTTAATGGTTATATTTTTGAGAGTAAGCAAAATTAATATCTATATTTTATGGCGATATAATAGATCTAATCGGTTTACAGTTTTTATTCACAAAGTTATCCACAGGCTGAGGTGTGTTCTATATTGGCCAGCTTTGTGGATTTCGCCGGTAGTTTATCAATAATTGCTGGTAGTAGGTCGGGTTTTTTTGCTGAGTGAGCTGACCTACTCGGGGGCAATATAAATTGTAGAGCCTGGATAGCCAGAAGCGCAGTGCGGCTCGGCGCAGCAAAATGGGCCAGGATGCTTGTTCATCCGGGGTGATGGGGCGTCGTTCAGTATAGGACTGTAACAAGGCTATCAGCCGTGGCATATCGAAAACACCGTCGGGCAAGGTGCACCAGTCATTGGCGGTGATGGCCAGATCGTATAACAGCAGGTCATGCCCTGCGTTATACAGATCAATTAGTCCCGTCAGCTTGTACCCGGTAAACAGTATATTGTCGCGAAACAGATCGGCATGGATGGTGCCGTGGGGCAGATTGGCCAAAGTGTTTTGTTGGTGGTGTCTCAGTTCATCATCAAGCAAGGCAACTTGCTTGTCATTCAGCTTGGGGTGGATTTTGTCGGCGGTGTCTTGTCGCCAGTCAGCCCCGCGTGGATTGGCATGTCGTGCCCGAATATCCTGCCCGATGATATGCATTTGAGCGAGGCTACGCCCCACCACCCGGCAGTGTTCAATGTCGGGCTCATGTACAGATTGCCCTTTGAGGCGAGTCACCAGACTGGCCGGTTTATGGTGTAAGTGTGTCAGAAATTGGCCTTTTTGATTGGCCAGTGGCGTAGCGCAGGGTAGACCCTTGTGGGCAAAATGAACCATGCAATCAAGCGCAAATTTAATCTCAGCCTTAGTGGTGTGCTCGAACAGGGTTAGGACGTATTCACCACAGGTGGTGGTGACAAAGTAGTTGGTATTCTCAATCCCGTCCCGAATACCAGCCAGTGCGATTAAATCACCGGCCTGATATTGTCGTAAAAAGGACTGTAGATCTTTGGCGGAGACCTCGGTGTAGACAGACATGATTGAATTTGAAACAGATTAATGCTTTACCACTCGTACAATATCCACTGCTGCACCGGTGGGTTGAGTAGATTATTGTTCCGGGTATCCAGCAGGCCATCACCGTCAGTATCAACCATATAATAGGCCGGGCCTTTTGAGGGTGTGATCTTGGCATAGCGGAGCTGACCATTGACACGGTATTCCTCAACGGTGGCATCCTTACGCTGGATGATTGTGACCTTGGGTTCGGGCAGGTGTTTGCCCCCTTCTAACAGTTCAGGTGGTGGAGGGGGGATTTCCAGGTTTTCTTCTGCTGCAAAGAGAGGCGGGCTGCACAGTAAAGCGTAGCTCAATAAAATTCCAAGTTTGATTTTAATATTCACGCGGCAAATAATACCATGGTTTTCAGGGTCAGGTTCAAGCTAAATAGTGCTTCCTTGTAGTCAGTTCCTATAATCTTGCCTGGCCAATCCGGGGCGAGCACCTTCGTTTTCAACAAACAATTTACGTTTAAATACAGCAAAATATCTGCGCTATAGAAAATATTGGCAAAGTACTTTCAGATTCATCACCAGAAAAATGCTTTGGATCTCGGTTTGTGAAGTTCGAGTCGTTTTTGTTTTCAATCGGAATGTGTTGTAGGTAATTTTCATGCTGTTGCTTTCTGACATGATTTTTTTGTGATAGCAAGGAAGCACCGTGCGTAGAATATATTGTTTGTTACGCGATCCTTACAATTTTTATTGTTACTTTTTGCTCATTTGTTGCCACCAGTCTGGATAGGCGGCTACGGCCTTACCGGATAAATAAATTTCGTTGGCCTTTTCCAATGCGATCAGGCCGGAACCTGTTTTGACAACAAAGATATTCGGGCCGATATTGAGAGGTTTTATCATCTCAAGTTTTTGTTGTGTGAACCATGTTTGTACGCGTTGTTGCCCCCAGTTTGGATCAAGATGCACGATGATATTGCCGGGCAGGGCACGTTTGTGTGTTGAGTCAGAGGGACCATCATGCAAGACGGGTGAGATTTTGCCTGCTGGCAGTGTTTGCTTTAGTTGGTGCATATTTGATTTGCTGGTACTGCCTGTTTTAAGCCGCCAGAGTCTCATGCCGCGTTGTTTTGATTTAATGGGTGTTGCACTAGTGGCCAAGTTTTTTGACTGCTTGTGATGGGCAGGTTTGGGATCAAACTCTGCGATCAGATTTGGATTAAGCCAGATCTTTTTGGCTTTATTGCCGTCATACCAAGTATAACGGCTAGCGTGGGTAAATTTTTTGTTTGATGTGGCGGCATCTTCTTTTGCGTATACAAGATTAACATGGCTGCATAGGATGATGAGCATAAACGGATACATTATGCGTTTGATTGATGTGTTCATATGTTTCTCCGAGTCAGTCAACCTTGATAGTGATATGATTTATTTGTAGGTCAAGGGTCTGCATGACCATAGACTTTAAGCTTCCAGGACTGAAATGTACCGGTGTTGCCTGCTGTTCCATCCTTGACGGTCAAGGTCCATTCACCGTCAGCACTTTCACCCAGATGCCGGACAGAGCTAAAAGTCCAATGCTCATAAGTAGCGTTACACTGTACAGCTATGAACACATATTTTTCTCCATCCCACCTCTTCTCATAACATTGATGTGTTTGCGCCAGTATACTTTGTGTTCCGTCAGGGCTGGTGAGTATGATCTCCAGATCACCGGCATTAGGATGATCCATTGCACTGAAGGTGACTTCGACGGTTTCGATTTTATTTATATTGCTACTAATTGTTAATGTGCTGGGATCGAGGAGAGGTGCTTTATTTAAGTCAGGAATGGCCAAGCTGACGATTTTACTGGCTTCAGCCGTGAATTGTGGCCCAATATTTGTCCATGTTCTTGCCTGGTTTACTGCCGCACTGGCATCTACTGCACCAAAACCATATTTATGGTTGATCCAGTGATTGGCACCATTTTGAACCCAGTTTGTCATATCGGCCGTATGATTTTTTCTTGCTGTTGTGGCCAGGATATAACGTACATCCCGCCAACCCAGATTTGGATTGGCCTGTAACATCAGAGCAATCGTGCCAGACACCATAGGGGTGGCCGCAGAAGTACCGTTCATACATCGAGTGTAATTATTATTGGATAAATCGTTATAATAAGGGTTAAATACCTCATTATTAATGCCTGCCAAACCCGTTAGATCGGTTGTGGTAATGGTCTGAGTGTCACAATACTCACCGCCAGGGGCGCTGATGAGGATATTGGCCCCCGGCTCGGAATAACTGGATTTAGCCCCCTTATTATTGAGTGCCGTTACGGCAATAACGGCATGATGGTTGGCATAACTATCATAGTTTGAATTATCCGTGCCAGATGAACCACCATTACCTGCGGCAAAAACATAAATTGTGCCAAGTCCATTGCGCCCATTGTTTAAACCGAAATTGATGGCTGTTCTCCAGCTTAATGATGATGCATGCAGTTCTCCGGTATCGTCTGTTGGCCCCCAACTGTTGGATGAGATATGCACATCAGGGCTACCACGGGTCATCGCGTCGGCCTCAGTGCTACTGGAAAAAAATGTCAGTAGATTGTAAGCCACCAGATTGGCGCGTGGCGCAACACCTCGCACGCCTTCGTTGTTATAATCCCGAGCGGCAATAATTCCGGCAACACTGGTGCCGTGACCATCATATGGATCGGATGGAGAAGGGTTATTGCTTTTATCTTCGTAGTTATAACTGAGTCCGCTGGCAATATTGGCCAAGAGATCCGGGTGGTTGATTTGCAGGCCATCATCGACCACGGCGATGCGTATGCCCTCGCCCCGGCAGGTATTGCCTGAACCACATAGGCCCCATACGGGTTGAATATTAATACCTTGTTCTGGTGCGGTGCTGCTATTAAGGTGCCATTGCTGAGTTAACAATGGATCATACGTACCTGTGCCATTTGCAGGTATTCCTTTGACTTCTGATGAGACCGCGCTTTCACCAAATTTATTGCTCGCTGAAACAACATAATAATACGCTTGGTTATTAGCTAGTCCACCATGATTGAGAGTATTTGATGTGTGATGGATCTTGTTCGGGGTAGTTTTATTGACGCCAGCCTGGGTTGACCAGTAGATATGATAATTGTCCGCGTTTGGAATTTTATTCCACGTCAGAGCATTGTAGCCATCATGGCTGGTAATTTGTAGATTACCGGAGAACGTGGGCGGAGGCAGGGTTGTGGTGGTTGTCGAAGTACTGCCCCCACCACAGCCTGTCAGTGACAGACAAAGTATACTCGTTCTAAAAATTCTCTTTACCCATTGATCCATCTGTCATTGCTCCTTACCTTGCGTTTCGTATCCGGGACTCAGATAAAGTTTTAAACACAGTGCAGTATGGCATATGTCAGAGAGGGTGGGCGCAGGGAAGGCTTAAAATGAGCACTATCTGATGACTTAGAACAAAAAATGACAGGGTTGGTGGCTTAGAACGGGTGCAGGAAATTAGCTATGTAGCTCTTGCACCATGATTTCTATGGCATCCTTATTTTTCATGACGCTATCCAGTTCGGTAAGGACAATGGATTCATCCAGGCCAAGTTTGGTAAGCATGGTGGTGGGTAAAGTTGTTTCGGCTTCATCACCAATATCATGCCGTTTGAGCAGGCGATTGGCGATCAGAACCAAATTGGGGTAGACAAAATGCTGGCCTCGGTAGCTTGGGTTGTGATGCTCAAAGGTGGCGACAATCAGTTCGGCGGGCATAAGCCATTCTCGCATTAGCCAGACACCAATATCGGGATGGGTCATGCCGAGCAGACGTTCTTCTATCTCTAGCAAGGGCATCTTTTTATTTTTTTCGGCATTTGTATTGAGTATATTGAATTCTTCTCTAAATAAGTGGCCCAGCAGCAGGAAACCGATATTGTGCAGCAAACCTGCCATGTACATCATCCCGGCAGAAGGTTGGCTCGCTGGGGCCACCTTATAGCCTAGCTTTTGAGTCAGGGAGGCACAAAACAGGGATTGCCGCCAGATAGATTTTAAGCCAATGGTTCCCTGTGAAGGTAGTTTGAAGACATTGCTGGTATCGAAAGCCAGCGCCATGTGTAGCGCTTTGTCAAAGCCCAGGACATTGCTAATGGCGGTTTCAACGGAGTCGATCTTGCTGCCAAAACCAAAGAAAGGTGATGTAGCGTAGCGAATGAGTTTACCGGTTAAGCCTGGATCCATGCTTATTATCGTGGCCAGAGACTGAATATCGGCATTGGGGTCATCTCGCAGCGCTATCAGTTTTTGGCTGATATTGGGCATGGAAGGCAGCTCTTTGGTCTCAGTGATTTTCTGTCGCAAGGCCTGTTGAGTACTGGAATGAGTCATTTCAATTTGAACCTGAATGTTAAGCCGGTGTCGAATTTATGGTTTCACTGTCTTTGTATCGGCTGGATAGATGATTTTAATTAGGCTTTATCCTGTGTGGATAACAAGATTTCTTATTTAAAAATCGTTGCCCTGAATTGGCATAAGCGGCTGAGTGTGTAATACTTTTAAGCATTGCTGAACATTAGGTTTTAAATGGATGTACCGTGACAAGAATCACAATTTGCTGATTTGGCTACTGGCCCTGATGGTGGTGTTTGCCCCTATACAGGTGGCGATATCAGCGATTAATGTGCTTGAACATGCTCATGGCCAGAAACAACATTGTCAGATGGACATGGCTGATGATATGGATCATGCCAATATGGCGTGCTCAGACATGGGCCGTGGCGATTGTTGTGAACATGAAGGTGCATGCCAGGGTAATTGCTCAAGCGGTTGTACTCCGCATGTTTCAGTTCATGCCATGTTACTTGACGCTACGATTATCCATAACCAACCTTCCGAAATATTTGTTTGCCTGAAAAGTTCGCTGGCCAACGGTATCCCCCTTTCCAGCGAGTATCGCCCCCCCCGTTTTTTTTCCTGATACGTAAACAGGCGTAATTGTCTACTAACATTCCTTAATTTTGGGTGAGTGTTGTTTGATGATATGTCTCGTGCATTGTTGCGAACCTCTTAATGTATTTTTTAAATTGCGCGTGTAAAAATTTGTATTTCTGTGTAGAGCAGGATAAGGAATGAAAATGAAAAAAAAATTATTCTGGCTTGTTTTCGTGATTGGTTTTGTTTTGTCAGCCTGTAGTGATGGTGACGTTGCCATCGGCAACGATAACTCAAGACAGGAAACAGCCCTTGAGCATGCTGAAAAACATGCTGACCCGAAATATGTCTGCCCCATGCATTCACAGATTGTGCGAGACAATCCGGGTAAATGCCCAATTTGTGGTATGAATTTGGTCAAAAAAGAAGCCGAACAGGAAAGCAGCAGTGGTGAGAAAAAAATTCTCTACTGGGTCGCGCCAATGGATCCCGCTTATCGTCGAGAGGGGCCGGGCAAGTCACCTATGGGGATGGATTTAGTACCGGTTTATGATGAAGGAGGTGGGACGTCAGTTAAAATTTCACCCGCGGTTGAAAACAATATGGGCGTACGTACCGCTGTGGTGGTACGCGACAAATTCTGGCGTAAGATTAATACCGTGGGTTATGTTGATTTTGATGAGAGAAAAATATCGCATATCCATGTCAGGAGTCACGGTTGGATAGAAAAAATGGTAGTAGATTCTGAGGGCGAGCGGGTGGTCAAGGGACAATTATTGTTTGAGTTTTTTTCCCCTGAACTGGTTAATGCCCAGGATGATTATTTACAGGCCATACTCAATGGAGGTCAGTTTTTAAAAACGGCATCACATGATCGTTTATTGGCATTGGGTATTTCAAGGCAACAGATCAGGCAAATCACCAAGACACGCAAATCGGAGCAGTTTATTCGGGTCTATGCGCCACAGGATGGGATTATTTCAAAACTGGCCGCGCGTGAAGGCATGTATATTACACCGTCTAAGGAAGTCATGAGTCTGGCCGATCTGTCTTCGATCTGGATTCTGGCGGAGGTGTTTGAAAGCCAGTCCAGTTGGGTAAAGGAAAAGCAACCTGCTGATGTCCGTCTGTCATATCTTCCTGGTCGTGAATGGGAGGGTACGGTGGAATATATCTACCCTAGCCTGAATGAGCAGACCCGCACGTTGAAAGTCCGTCTGGTATTTCCTAATCCTGATGAAGTACTCAAACCCAACATGTTTGCCAATGTATCTATCTACGGTGGCCCAAAGAATGATGTATTGATCATTCCTAGTGAAGCGCTGATTCGTACTGGCGGTGATGCAAGGGTGATTCTGGCAGAAGGTAAGGGTCGGTTCAAACCGCGAAAGGTTGTGGTTGGGATAGAGTCCGGTGATTTTATTGAAATTCAACAGGGATTGATGGAAGGTGATCGGGTGGTCACATCAGGTCAGTTTCTGATCGACTCTGAAGCTAGCCTCAAGGCCAGTCTGCAACGTATGCAATCCCCCTCGACAGAAAAAACAAATGCCTCTTCAAAAATGGAATCAGATCAAGATGACACAAAAGCAGCATCGGCTACAGGAGAAATGGATCATAGCCAACATACCTCGATGGAGAAAAAAATAGAGGGTAAAGGTGTAATACGTGAAATTATGGCCAGTGAAGGTAGAGTGAAAATATCACATGAACCCATACCTGAATTAAACTGGCCGGACATGACCATGTTTTTTCAGCTTCTTCCGGCGGTCAAACTGGATAACTTCAAGCCAGAAGATAAGGTTGAGTTTGAGTTGCAACAAGCAGATGACGGTTATGTCATCAAGGCTATGCGAAAGCTTGAAAAATAGTTTAACCGCCAAGACACCGGGACGCCAAGGAGAGAAAATGAAGACAGGCAATCAAGAACCAGCAAAGGAAGTTGATAAAGTGGT
The DNA here is from genome assembly GCA_022712915.1 of Gammaproteobacteria bacterium. Lineage (GTDB taxonomy): Bacteria > Pseudomonadota > Gammaproteobacteria > UBA6429 > Thiohalophilaceae > JAHEDB01. Next base: position 15,306 of record JAFLJQ010000071.1, read on the forward strand.
ATATCAAATTGTTGATACGGCATTTAATGTTCATCAGAACCTTGGCCCAGGCTTGCTTGAGTCAGTTTATGAAACCTGCCTTGCTCATGAGATTAAAAAGAGAGGGCTTATATTTGAACAGCAAAAGCAAGTGCCAAAGAGGTATGACGGCATACAAATGGTGTTGGTCTGAGAGTGGATTTGTTGGTTAATGATGCCATTGTCGTAGAGCTAAAGGTTGTCGAAATGATTTTGCCCGTACATGAGGCATAACTGCTGACCTATTTGAAATGGATGAAAAGGTGTGTAGGCCTGTTAATTAACTTTAATGTGCCATTAATAAAAAATGGCATTAAACGTAAAGTTATATGACCCCTTGGTGCCTTGGCATCTTGGTGGTGACATTTTAGGAGTTTAAAATGATTACAAGTATTATTGACTGGTCGCTAAATAACCGTTTTCTGGTTTTGTTACTGACGGCGATTCTTATTGTTTGGGGTTTGTTTTCGGTTAAAAATATCCCACTGGACGCCATTCCTGATTTATCTGATGTGCAGGTGATTATTAAGACCACTTATCCGGGGCAGGCCCCGCGAGTGGTGGAAGATCAGATCACCTACCCATTAACCACCGCCATGTTGTCTGTGCCCGGCGCGGTGACGGTACGTGGTTATTCTTTTTTTAATGATTCCTATGTCTATGTGATCTTTAAAGATGGAACCGACCCTTACTGGGCACGTTCTCGTGTATTGGAGTATCTCAGTCAGGTGGCAACACGCTTGCCACCAGAAGCGAGACCGGCATTGGGCCCGGATGCAACCGGTGTCGGTTGGGTCTATGAGTACGCCCTGGTGGATCGTAGTAATAAACTGGATCTTTCTCAATTGCGTAGTTTGCAGGACTGGTTTTTAAAATATGAACTGCAAACCGTTGCGGGTGTTTCGGAAGTTGCGACAGTCGGGGGCATGGTTAAGCAGTACCAGGTGGTGCTGAATCCGGATCGCCTGCGTGCATATGGTTTGCCTTTGCATAAAATCCGCATGGCGATCAAAAACGCCAATCAGGAAGTCGGTGGTTCTGTGATTGAAATGGCCGAAGCCGAGTATATGGTACGTGCCACAGGATATATTAATGATCTGGATGACTTGCGACTTATACCGTTAGGGGTGAACCAACAAGGCACGCCAATCCTCTTGAAAGATGTGGCCGAGATACGATTGGGCCCACAAATGCGTCGGGGAATTGCTGAGTTGGATGGTGAAGGCGAAGTGGTTGGTGGCATTATCGTGATGCGCTTTGGTGAGAATGCCCTCAGGACGATACAAGGGGTAAAAGAAAAACTGGCTGATCTGCAAAACGGTTTGCCTGAAGGCGTTGAGATCGTGACGACTTATGATCGCTCGGCCTTGATCAATCGCGCCGTGGACAATCTCAGCTCAAAATTGATTGAAGAATTTATTGTGGTGGCGCTGGTATGCGTCGTATTTTTATTCCATTTGCGTTCTGCCCTGGTGATCATCATCAGTTTGCCCATTGGTATTCTGACGGCCTTCATCATTATGCACAGCCAGGGCATTAATGCCAACATCATGTCACTGGGTGGGATTGCCATTGCCATCGGTGCGATGGTCGATGCGGCGATTGTGATGATTGAAAATGTGCATAAGCATATCGAAAATGAACCTTTGACGGATGAGAATCGCTGGCGAATTATGCGTGAGGCGAGCATGGAAGTCGGGCCGCCCCTGTTTTTTTCATTGATGATTATCACCTTGTCATTTTTACCGGTCTTTACGCTTGAGGCACAGGAAGGCCGCTTGTTTGCCCCTCTGGCTTATACCAAAACTTATGCGATGGCCGCTGCGGCAGGTTTATCGATCACACTGGTGCCGGTATTAATGGGCTATTTTATTCGTGGCCACATTACACCGGAGCATAAAAATCCTGTGAACCGAGTGCTGATCAAGGTTTATACACCGTTTATTCATTATGCCCTGGAAAAACCCAAACATGTTTTGATGATTGCCCTTGTGGTGGTTATCGGTGGCCTTTGGCCTATGAGTCAGATCGGTTCCGAATTTATGCCGGATCTGGATGAAGGTGATCTAATGTATATGCCGACAACGCTTCCCGGTGTATCGATAGGCAAGGCACAGGAGTTGTTACAGCAGACCGACAAGTTGATCAAAACCCTGCCTGAAGTCAAACGGGTATTTGGTAAAATGGGTCGCGCTGATTCGGCAACAGACCCGGCGCCACTGACCATGATCGAAACCACCATCCAGTTTAAACCCAAGAGTGAATGGCGTGAGGGCATGACCATTGAAAAGATAAAGCAGGAACTGGATCAGTTAATCAATTTCCCTGGTTTGACTAATGCCTGGGTCATGCCGATCAAAACGCGTATCGATATGCTGGCCACCGGTATCAAGACCCCGGTGGGGATCAAGGTAGCTGGGCCAGACTTGAATGTCATTCAGGACATCGGCAAACGTATTGAAGAGGTGGTGCGAACAGTGCCGGGGACAATGTCGGCCTATTCAGAACGGGTAGCTGGTGGGCGTTATGTCACCATCGATGTAGATCGTATTGCCGCATCACGTTTTGGTCTAAATATTTCAGATGTGCATGATGTGGTGCGGACGGCAGTCGGGGGCATGCAGGTGGCTCAAAGTGTAGAAGGGCTGGAACGCTATCCTATCAATATGCGTTATCCACGAGAGTTGCGTGATTCGCTGGAAAAATTACGTCAATTACCGATTGTGACCGCCAGGGGCGCGCGTATACCTTTATCGGAAGTGGCGGACATACGTATTGAATCTGGCCCGGCCATGATTAAGAGTGAGAATGCCCGCCCCAATGGCTGGATCTTTGTCGATATTGAAGGCCGTGACTTGGGTTCTTATGTGCAAGAAGCACAGCGCACGGTGAATGAACAGGTGGAACTGCCCGCTGGTTATTCCATCGCCTGGTCTGGTCAGTATGAATACATGGTGCGCGCCAAGGAACGTTTGGCTGTGGTGGTGCCATTTACCCTGGTGATTATCGTGTTGTTGTTATATCTCAATTTTCGCAACATCATTGAAGTGTTGATCATCATGGGCACCCTGCCTCTGGCGTTGGTCGGTAGTTACTGGTTGTTATACCTGCTGGGCTACAATATGTCCGTCGCGGTGGGTGTCGGTTTTATCGCCCTGGCTGGCGTGGCAGTGGAAATTGGCGTGGTGATGCTGGTTTATCTGAATCAGGCGTATAACAAATATACCGTCAGGGCCGGTCTTGTTCATACGCCTTCCATTGATGAAATACGTGAAGCAGTGATCGAAGGTGCCTTGTTGCGCGTTCGCCCTATCATGATGACCGTATCGGCCATTATTGCCGGTCTGTTGCCCATTATGTTGGGTAGCGGTACCGGTTCAGAGGTGATGCGCCGTATCGCTGCCCCGATGATAGGTGGGATGGTTAGTGCCACCATGTTGACCCTGGTGGTGATCCCGGCGGTGTTTTTTGTCTGGAAAAAGAGCCTGCTCAAAAAAGGCGAAATACATAGGGGCGAAAAGCCATGAGACCGATATACACTATATATATAGTTGCGGGTCTGGCCCTGAGTTTTTCGATCAGGGCCGAGACGGTGCCGCGAGATTTTGATTTTTTGCAAATGAAACGTGGTGGCCAACTGTTTCAGCAGCACTGTGCTGCCTGCCATGGCAAGCAGGCCGAGGGAGCAGCCAACTGGCAAAGACCGGGGCCAGAGGGTAAAAACCAACCGCCAGCGCTAAACGGTTCGGCCCACACCTGGCATCATCCCCGCAGTGTCCTAATGGATGTCATCAAAAATGGCACGCAACGCATTGGCGGCAGTATGCCGCCCTGGAAGGACAAGCTTAGTGATAAACAGATCCACGACATTATTGCCTGGTTTCAAGCTAAATGGTCCGATGAGATCTATGCCGCGTGGCATCGCATCGAACAAGATGAGACAAAACGATAAAAGCATTATTCTTGTCCTTGTGATTATCAGGTGAAATGGATAATTTAGGGGTGAAATAAACCCAAACAGAGCAAACTACTTTGGGAATATGTCATGTAAAAGAATATACTGGCCGATATTCAATTTTATAATCGAAAAATTTTGGAGGTTATTCATGTACGGTTTTAGTACCACATTCAATGGCAGTTATGACGATGCGCTAACCCGTGTCACCGAAGAATTATCCAAAGAAGGTTTTGGTATTCTCACTGAGATTGACGTTAAGGCCGTCATGAAAAAGAAACTCGATCTCGACAAACGCCCTTACAAGATTCTCGGAGCCTGTAATCCTGTTCTTGCTAATCAGGCGCTAACCGCCGAACCCGATATCGGTTTATTATTACCCTGTAACGTTGTGGTGCGTGAAGAAGAAGATGGCACCATCACCGTAGCTTTCATGGATCCACTGGCCGTACTGAGTCTGGTGAAACAACCCGGCATCCATGAATTGGCCGGTGAAGTAAAGGCAAAGCTGGAAAGAGTGCGAGATGGACTGAATGGGTAAAATATTTTTACCGGCAAAACATCAGCTACCAGAAAAGAAATTAGAGCCCGGCCATGCCGGGTTTTTTTATGGAAGGGTGTTATTACTGTTGTCCCGTTAAGTAATAACCCATTTAAATATAAATCGCAGAGAGCGCAAGGCGTCGAAGATCTGTTTTATTTATGTATTTGAAGCAAATAGAAGCATATCTGAGCTATTCAGACTCATTTATTATATGCGCCAGATTAATTTTTGCTCTGTGCCTATTTGTGCTCTCTGCGGTAAAGTGTGTTTCATGATAAGTCGGAACTGTACCGTGCTTGATTGACAGATCGCGTCATAGGATGGCTGGGTGTTTTAAACTATAGGGCGCTTCTACAAAAAAACATTGACACAACAGCACGGCACCATCCGGTGAAGCCTATCTCTGCGCCACAAAAAACTGCCCTCAAGGCAGCCACAAAATCGGTGCAATCCCCCCACAGATACGATATATTTGCCAAATTGGAATAGAAATTGAACAAAAGGATGCCCACATGTTTGACAAAACCCTTGTCCGGGATGGATTTGGACAACACTACCTCCTACAGAGCCGTCCTCCACTGCACATCAGCTTCAAATTAAACGCCAGGAAATTTTGCAGCCCCAATGATGTGCGCCGGTTCATCGAGAGCCTGCAACGCGTGCCCCCCGGCTACTGGCAAGGGCTGCTGCACGACAGCGGTCAGACCGATAGCCTTTACATGAGCGACAGCGCGGCCATTAATGCTATATGTGACCGTATGGTCTATTACCAGCGCCCCGCCGTCTTTGCCGTCGATCCACCCAGTCATGCCGCTGATGCCCCCCCCCAAACGCATCATCAAAACAAATAACAAAATAATTCGCTTCATCCCCGCCGTTGAACAACTGCTCCACACCACCGAGGCCAAACATTTCAATGGCATAGACGACGCCAGGGCCTACCTGCAAAAACTCAAGTCAGACGAAACACAACTCAAAGGCATGGCCGACGACCTGAAGCTCGACCTTGCCGCCAGCGCCAAACCTGCCGACCTCACTCAGGCCATCGCCGACGCCCTGGCCTGCGGCAAAATCGCCGTAATAGAAGAAACCATCGCCTCAGCCACCCCGCCGAGCCCGCTTGAAACCCTCGTCGCCGCAGGCGGCGCAGATGCCAGGGCCAACCTGGGGCCGCATGAGAATTCAGATCTTATTTGTCAATTGCTAACGCTACTGTTGAAGTGTTCACACTCAAAACGTTCATACCAATTAGATGCCATCAATGACCCGCCTAATCTGAATGGGGTTGATAAAGTAATACAAGTGATCGCCAAACCGGGTGAGCCCGATAAAATCGCCATTACCTTTGCAGGCCAGTGTGATCATGGCAACGAGCAATGCCCCGGCATTAACATAACGGGCGATGACGGCACGGAGCAAAGCAACAAAAGCCCCCATATATTAAAAGCACTGCCAAAAAAAGAGCAAACCAACGTCACTAGTTTTATGGATTTCATAAAGCATTATCTGGTGCCTGATTTAAAGGGACTAAAATATCAAACATACACCGTTACCAATACCGGATGTAATGGCGTGCCGCTGCATACCGCCAAAGTGCAGGCCTTCCCGAGCTTTAAATGGGGTGGCGACGTATCATTTGGCTATGCGCAAAGTGATGGCAGCACCCGTAAAAATATTAATAACCTGACCGACAAAGCCGATTGGAAACTATCGGCAAAATTAGAAGGCAATATAGCCGACAAAAATTGGACATTTGAGAGCAGCGACAAAAATGAAGCCGATCAATATTTTCCAAAAATACAGGATACCGTGTCGAATTTTGTAAACTATATTAATGATGTCGCATTAAATGCGGATAAAAACAAAGGCCTGGTAAAATTTGATATGACCTGGCCATCCGTTTCACTGGGTGGCAATATTGAACTAAAAGAAAACAATAATACCGATGAAGTGAGTCTTGGCGGTGAAATCAATTTTAAAATGGCCCCCCTGGTTAAAGCGGATGTGCGAACAGACTTACTGGAGTGGTTAATATTAGCGGCAGGCCCCTATGCCGTCTTTCTTCAAAAGATAAAAACCAAAGCCGCCAATGACGGAATAGGCACCACCAACATCAACGCAAAGGCCGTCATAGCCATTGAACTGATTGTAGTAGGCGAAGTAAAAGCAGCATTAACATGGACAAAAAATGCCCAGGATAAATGGCTGACCACCGAGGGTGACAAGGCAGGTGAGATAGGCGCAGGCGTCACCGTTGGACTTGAAGCAAAAATAAAAGTTGAAACAAAAATATTCTACGTCAAAATCACAATGGGATCAGAGTTGCATGTTAAAGGTGCCACCAGCACCGCGGAGGGAATCGGTATTTTTACCAGCCTGTATGCCACAACTGAAAAAGACAAACCGGCCTTTGGCGGCAGTGTTAAATTTACCGGTGCCGCGATATATTATACTTATTATGCGGAAGTGGGGTCTAAAGGT
>JAFLJQ010000143.1 GCA_022712915.1 Gammaproteobacteria bacterium
GGTTTTCCATTCTCTCATCATGGCCTCCTTTTAATCTAGCCGGTTATAAAGGAGGCTATTTTCAACTATGCACGACTTGACGGCAGAGCCTTTTCGAGTCTCACCGCCAGAGCCGGTGGTTTACCTAATATTTAATTAATGTTGCGTAAGCGCTACATTATCGAAACCATTTTTGACCAACTCAAGAATATCTCCCAAATCGAACATACTCGGCATCGCAGTCCGATTAGTTTTATGGTTCTTCTGCTGGCAGGATTAATTGCTTATACCTTCCAACCTAAGAAACCACGGATTAGAGTCTCTCGTTCTGAAGAGCAGGCGCTTATGCAGATCTGAGGTTAACTACCAAGCGATTTTGTCGCATTTAATGACCAAGGGAAATTGACAGATCTACTTAATCAGTGATTCTCTAAATATTTCACACTGAATATTTGGGGAACGCAAAGGATGATTATTATGGATTCCAAGGCTCAACTCACCGTTGACATTATTGCTAAAGTTGCAGAAGGTAAAATGAGTATTGTTAATGCCGCCAAGTTACTTAATAAATTTAGCAGAACCATTGAACGATACCTTCAGAAATATCAAAAAATCAGGATTCAATTCGTTGTTCATCAAAACAGTGGGAAATCTCCCGTCAACAAGATATCTGATGCTGTTAAACGGGCTGTGCAAGTACTTATCAGGGAAAAGTACTTGCACAGCCCGTATATACCCAATTAACCTGAAGATGCGGTTTCGAAGCGCTGGAAGTTATCATTGATTCTGTTGTCTAGCGAAATCAGCGATCTCAAGTAAAATCGTGGTAAAAAAACGACTGTTCTGTTCTCGAAATTCTTTGGCCGAATGAAAATATTGGTTATTTCTCACTTTTTCGTTCATAACCTTCCACAAACGCTCAAAGGGATTGAGGTTCGGGCTGTATGGAGGCAAAAAATGCAGATGAATGTTAAGCTTTTCAGCGGCCTCCTTCACCACGGCAGCACGACGATAACCTGCGCCGTCTAGAATTAAATGTAGCAGGTTGTCACTCTGGTATTGCTGACGGATATGGCCCATAAAATCCATAACAGATTCGGCATTAAGGGTTTGATACTGGGATGAAACCGTGTTTTTTAGCTGGCCCAGTTGGATCGCCCCCATGATATTGAGGCGGATACGGCTGCCAGTTGTGTTGATCGCCCGATCTTTCCCTCTTTTTATCCAACCTGCGGTAATTTTCGTCGCTTGTATGGGGTGAACCGCATCCATAAAAAGGATGGGGGCACCTTGATCTGCCGCGTCTCTCTTTAGCTTGGTGTAAGCATCAATAAAGGCTTGCTGCTTTGTCATATCGACCTTGTGGGGTTGACCCTTAGGCTGTTTGTAACTGAAACCATTTTTGTGAAGCCATTTTGTTGAGACCAGGAATACTGTACGTCACAGACCAACGTTGTTCGATGTAGGCCACGATTTGATAGATGTGCTGATAGACCTTTTTATCAAGATGGACGATAAGCTCTTCAGTCTGGCTTACATCCAGGCGGCTAACTGAGCCACCACTATTTGGTTTGAGCTTCTGGTGTTGAAGATAGTCATCAATATGCCGTTGGATGGTTGACTCATGTTTTCGCAAGGCTTGCGCAATGTCCACCAGACTCCACCCTTCTGAGCTGAGGAGAATTGCTTTTAGGCGATCACTTTCATGGCTGTCTCGCGCACATTTGTGGCGCGACTCCAGTTCGCATTTTTGATCGTCTGTTAAGCAAAACTTTGGCATACTGGAGAAAATGATCCCTTCTTTGCAGAAATACCCTTGTTTTCAATGATCACGGGTATATGCGATCGCCCCTGATTTAGACCCCATTACCCGCTTAATGCTTGACTTATTTATGGAAGCCCAGGCTCAGGTCCACTCAATGATGTCCAAACAAAAAGGACTTGGGGGAATGAGAGAAAATGTAGCTCAAGGCTATCGCGCAGGAGGAAAAGCACCCAATGGATATCAACTCAAGAAAATAGAAACTGGCGCAATACGTGAAGGTGCCCCCGTCACTAAGTCTGTCTTAATACCCGCACAGAACGCAGCCATGGTTGCGAACTACCTTAAAATGAGAGCGCAAGGCAAACCCCGCTCGAAAGCCTCAAAAGAAGCGGGACTTTCTTTAGCACCTTCGACGTTGATAGGTATGGAATGGAATGCCCTGACATACGCGGGCCACACCGTTTGGAACGTCCATAATGAACATAAAAAAGGTGAGGGCTACAAGGGTAACAATAAGCGCCGCCCCCGCAAAGAGTGGATAATCAATGAAAATACCCACGAAGCATTTATCTCGACTGACGAAGCAGAGAAAATTCTAGGACGACTTGAAAACAGTTATATAGGGAAAAAAGTTTCTGAAGCAAAAACAGGAGGCTCTAGCTATATGTTAACAGGGCTCCTGAAAACCCCAGAGGGTGTAGTGGTCAAGTTTTATTGGAAAGAATTTAAGCCGCATTTTTCAATTCCATTTTTTTCTGGTTAGGTGTTAAATATCCAAGGGTAGAATGCAATCGCTTGTAATTATAAAAACGAATATATTTCTCTACAGCATC
>JAFLJQ010000048.1 GCA_022712915.1 Gammaproteobacteria bacterium
AATTCTGGAAACTGCCTTTTAGCCAAGTGATTATGGAAGGGTTTGTACTGGACATCGGTATGACACAAGGCATTAAAGCCACGATGAATATCCGCAATACTTTCTATCTGTGATAGCCCCATCACCTCGACTAGCCCAAGACCCAGCCGGTAAGGGGTCGATATCACGTTCGCGCTTACAAAAACCAACGTGTTTGCCTAATGCATTGAGCGCTTGTTCTGAAAATACGTGTTTCAATTGCCTCGCTAATTTGGTAGCTTGTTTTTTCTTCATCGGATACCCCTGAACACTCGGTTTTTTGTCGAATTGTGTGATCTGATCCGATGGGGTTCAATAAGTTTAAAGATCCTACGTATGATACATTACTAGAAATTCATTAAAGTGGCTGTCTGATTAAATGCACCCCATCGACAGTATTATCGAATTCGTAGGGGCGCATTGCATGCGCCCGGTTAATACAACCATCACCGATGATAATAATTAGAAACCAAAATTGAGATTCATCTCATCCGAAAAAATCTGAGGAACAGCAAACAAGGCGCATGTAATACGCCCCTACGGTGAGCTATACAAATAATTGAACCGCCACTCTAAAAAACATTCGAGCCCTTTACTGCCTGTTTAGTATTGAGTCTTTGTTGAGGTATTTGTGGTCAGGCGTGGTTACATCGTCATTATGTAATTAGCCGTATATTGCTAGCCCCTCCCCTTGACGTGTTCTCAGGTATACATGTTTTTTATTTTCACAAAAATCAGCCATACATATTGTACGGAACATACTTATACGTTCTCCACTATTTATATACGAGAATTACATTAAAGAAATATCTGTATGAGCCGCATTAGTTAATAGTATATGGACATTTAATTGGAACATATAATTTGACGATTTATTGACTGATTGCTAGATCAACATTATCGGTAGTACATGACAATTCAGCTAGGTGGTGAATTGAAACAATATGACGGCAATATAGATAAAAAAATATAAATATGAAATATTCCGTCAAATACAGTTTGCTAATCATGCTCATATTGATTATTTCGGCGTGCAAAACACAAGAAATATATAAGATTAGCAAAAATGGTGATATTTCGATCGACCTGACTGTAGTTATTGAACCAACTTATAATGTTAAAACAAAAAAACCAGGAACATTGATAGAGATTGAGTCAAGTCTTAATGAAATAATCACAGTATTGAGTAAGGCAAATTGGGACGTCGAAGCCAATTGGTTAAGTAGACGTACCCCCTACAAACTGCGAATGAAATTGGTTGGCAATATAAACAAGGTCAGTAACACAACAATATTTTATAAATTCACCAACATTGGAGGGAATGTTATTAGGTTTATATTGAATGGAAGCAATGTCAATAATGTATTTAATGTAAATGTAATAAACCGAGCGTATACATTTAAAAGTACGTTGTTTTCGGATGTACAGTATTATGATGTAGATGGGGATCTTCTGAAAAAAAACATTGAGTACCACAACATGGATGCCGTTTATGTTTTTTTAGAAAATGACAACAGAACATTACGAGAAATCAAAAGTAAGGCAGCTGGCAGAAACAAATCGAAAAAATTGGCTAACAATACGACAACCAAACACATAAATGAATATTTTCCAACATGCAATGGTTCCAGGTACATGATTACACCAGACGGTTATCCTAAAAGAAAACTATCTGAAATTAAAAATTATAGAATTTTCACTGTAGGGGAATATTTAAATAAGGCAGATGAATTAAACGGGACTGTATGGAAAGGATCAATTTCATTGGTAGGCGATGTGAGCAGGGAGCTTCATAGTTTAGAAGAAGGATGGAGTGAATGGCGTGAAAATAAAACCACTTATATGAGGCTTGACGTTCAAGTTAAAAATGATGGCAAAGAGGAAGTCGTCTACAAAGTTAAGAGTCATTATTGGCTCCAACAAAAGGAAAAAGCAGGGCTTCAAACACTAAGTTGTGTTGGCGTTGATCATGTCGCGGGGGCACGAGCACTTAATAATATTGGCGTTAAATACCTGAACAACAAAAACTATAAAAAATCTCTAATCTGGTTTGTCAAGGCAGCAAATGAAGGGTATTCTTTAGCTGAATATTATACTGGTTATTTGTATGAAAATGGTTTTGGAGTAACAAAATCAACTCATAAAGCAATACTAAAATATATAAAGTCAGCTAACGATGGTAATGCGATTGCCCAAAATCATCTGGGTAATATGTACAGTCAAGGTCTTGGTGTTAATCAATCTAACGATGAAGCATATGGTTGGTATAAAAAATCAGCTGAACAAGAAAATGCCCTTGCACAGAGCCGGTTGGGCTTTTTATATCTAAACGGTTTGGGCGTTCAAAAATCAGAGAAAACAGCCATTTTTTGGTATAAAAAATCAGCTGAACAAGGCAATGCATTGGCACAGTCAATCTTAGCCAAGAGTTACAAAAAGGGCATCGGTGTTGCTAAAGATGAAAAGCTGGCGTTAATATGGCATTCCAAAGCTGCGGCACAAGGTTTTAAAGGGGACAGTGAAAAATATTCTAATCTCAATAAAAACCTTACCCTCGCCAATCAAAAATATTCTAACCTTAATAAAAGCCTGACCATCACCAATAAAAAATTACTTGCAAAGAGTATCAAAACAATCAAAGAGAATAAGGCGCTAGCAAAAACCAATATCAAAATTACGAAGGCAAACATAAAAACAACGCTTAAAAACAGACAGCTTGTCAAAACTAATAAAAAATTAATCGCAAAGAATAAACGATTGGTGAAGATTAGTAAGAAACTAGCAAAGGCAAATAAAACACAGACCAAGCCTGCCTCCATAGTGAAGAAGACTCATAAAGCACCTGTAAAGGCAAAACAGTCCACAGACGCAAATAAGACAAATCAGCAACCTAAGACTAAAACACACGATGTTGTACAACAAAGCAACAAGATAATTAAATTGCCGAACACAAAGGATGTTGCTGACACACAGAAAAATCTTACAAAAATGGATAGTGCAGTAGCTACGGATAAACCAATAACACAAGCAACGAATAAAAGTGTGAATTCGACTACAAATCAACCTGTCGTCAATGACACAACATTGAAAGAAGGGACTGTAGCGAAATGAGACCCACAGCCTAAGAAAATACTCTAACAGACGAACCTAGTCGGACACCCACAATAAGGTTTTTTTAAATATACATTAATTACAATTGGTTATTGATCAATTCTATTTTTTAAAGTGAGTTTAAGGTGGGTGGCCAGTTAATAATTGTCGAGCTTAGTATCGTATACCGCATTTAAGCAGGCATCGGCGCAACATTAATTGTGCAAACTTTAAGCTTGTACTTAGACAAATTAATGAGGGTTTTTCATGATGTTTGTGAAAAGTTGCAGGGTTCTGACAGAATCTGCCTCCTCTTCTGCTTGTTCACCGAGTCCCGGTATGTTCGTGAGAAAACTTGCTCCGTGATAAGAAATCAAGGCACACTTTAAGCATTTTTCCTGTTAACCAAAGATCAGATAAACTAGCAACAGTATAAGTAATCAATAGCTGCCTGCTAGTACGTTTGGTCAAATCACAACAATACAAAGCACACGGAAAAATTTATCATGTAGATAAGCTCTCCGTGTGCCCGGTATAACCTGTCGTTAATGTTCAGCACCGTAATGGTTACTGTACTGATTTTCTAGAACTTATAGACTGCCTGTACAATCAACTTGGAAACATCTGTTTTTTTCGGATTGTCGGCATCATCCGTGTCTGCTGAATAATCGGCGTACTTGGCGACCAGACTAACCTTCTTGCTTATTTTCTTTACCGCAACCAGATCCAGCTCAGTGCCGTAATCTTTAAAGTTGGTGGTGTCATCTGGTGTGAAGCTATGGTAGGTCGCAACGAATTTTACCCCGGCAACTGGGATAATGGCCGTAACATAGGTATCCTTCAGACCGGCATCCGGTGTAGAGAGAAACTGATCGGCAAAACCATTGAATTTGTGGTTAGTACCAAAATCTGCTTTCACCGAATAATTTCCATCTTCTGAACCCAGTAGCTCATAACCCAGCAGGAACTTCATGTTAGAAACTTTCATGCCGCCAATCACGTGAGCGTAATTTACCGAAGCATCCGCACCTACATTTGCCTTATCGCGTTCCTGTGTGGCAACTTCCACCCGATAAATAAAGCTTCCAGATTTGCCACTAGATAGGGAGAGACCGTAGGTCTGAGTGCTAATATTCAAATCATTATCAGGTTCATAGGTATAGTAATAAGCACTCAACTTGCCAAAAGACATGTCATAGCCACCATTGAGGAAATAAGTACTTTTTAGAGCTTCACCTGTATCATACTGGGCAATTTTCATACGCTTATTCACAACAGCCGCATGATAGGACATAGCACCCGCTTTGCCGTCAATTTTGGCACTATTGAAAGTTTGATGGTTCTGACGCCAACCTACGTTACCAACCCAGCGCGAGTTATCATAGATGATTTCATCACGACCAATACCTGCGGTATAACTTCCGCCCTTATGGAATAAAAACAAGCGATTAAAATGACCACCAGTAGGATCCTTGACAACAGGGTATTGTGTCTTGCCATTAGTACTTGAATTATATTTTTCTGTACCAATCCCCATTACTGTTTCCAGCTCAGCCTTCAGTTGCAAGCCAGCCCATTCTCCTGTCGTATACTGGAAAGCACCACGTAATGTAGCCGCAGTAGCCTTTTCAGGCTTACCATTCTGATCCACCGATTCTACACGGGGGCGCAAAGAACCCTGAAAGGAACCGTTCGTCATCGCTTCATTGAAACCTGCGGCCTGTGCCGACATCATTCCTACTGTATTCAAACCAATGCCAACGGCCATCGCAATAACGCTATTACCTACTATTTTTTTCATTACACACTTCCCCTTAATTTACTATTTAAAAATTCACAAACATTAAAGAAAAACAAACGTCCTAAAATATATACGCCAACAAACATAAATTTTTATACTTAGTCTTAATATCAACCTCACAGATAAGAACTACATCTTGAACAAACAGAAATAATGATTACTGCAAAGGAACGAAACAATGAAACTTATGTAACTAAACTTCCTTGACCCTTATCAATTAGGAAGAATAATTTTAGTCAGACACCCATTCGAGAGCGGGGACTGATCCACATGTGTGGACACTCACTTTAAGAGTTCTAGGAAAGCAGTCTATCGGCGAGTAACCAACCTTCCAGGGTGGGTTAAAACAACTAAATAAAGTTATGAAGAGTTAACTCGATAATGTTTTGGCGAATTGAAAGAACACATTTGGGACACAAGTTAAACATTGGAGTCTTCGCAAGTTAAAATACAATAATAACAAAGTGTAGTGGTCAAGTTATTTCATCTTTAGATAATAAGGATGGTCAGGGCAGACATCAGATCATCCACTCTAAAGGAGAAGGGTAACTTTTTGTGATTACTGATTTATATTAGATATTACTAATATAGATATCCGGCTATGTAGTGTGTAATGGCGCAAGCGTCAATTTAACCCCTTATCACAAAATGCTTGCACTATCTCGCTTCATGAATATTTCTAAGAGTGTTGGGAAGCTTCCCCTCTAACAACTTAGCATGCGCGCGAATGGCATCTGCCATAAAGTCCATAAAAACACGGACACGTGCTGTCTTGCGAAGGTCTTTGTGAGTTAACAGCCAGATATCGCGACTTGGAATTATTTCTTCTGGGTCGAGACGTACTAATGCCGGTTCTTGGTCACCTAAAAAACACGGTATCATTGCCAGGCCAAGACCTGCTTTTGCCGCCTCGAGTTGACCACTAACATGGTTAATTTGATGCCGGATAGGTGCATTAGGGAATTTACTTTGTTTTATCCATTCGGGATAGGAATCATCATCATCCCAGCCTATTCAACTTGTGGTATCGGATTCTGTCCCTATATTGTGTGTATCAATATAACTCTGACTGGCGTAAGTGGAAATAGCGTAACGGAGAATACGGCGACCGACCAGGTACTCTGATGGTTCGGTAGTTAGGCGAATAGCGACATCGGCTTCACGGCGAGTAAGCTGAATTCTTCATATGAAATAGTTATTTTTAGATCGATGTTGGGATATCTATTGGTGAACTTGGTCAAGTCCGACATTAATAGATTTATGGCCAAGGCCTCAGCCAACGTGACATGTAGGGTGCCACTAAGCTCCAGATCTCTCCCCAATACCCGTCGTTCCAATTCGGCTATTTCGTCTTCCACATATCGAGCAGAAGTAAGTATCTCTTCGCCAGCGCTTGTCATCGTAAAACCTCGCGGCGTACGATCAAAGACTTTAACACCTAATTTTTTCTCGAATATATTGATACGTCTGGACACGGTGGAGTGATTAACACCGAGTACCTCCGCAGCTCTCCTAACTGAGCCAGACTGCGCAACGACAACAATTAAACGTAAATCATCCCAATCCATTGGTGCATTGTTGCAACAATGCGTTCATTTTTCAACTGTTCTAAAACATGTGCGCAATAGCTAGAGTAATACTCTCTTTAGACAAAAAACCCTGTAGGAGGCACTATGCCCATTTATAAAAAACTTTATATCTTTTTTATTTTACTAATCATCCCTATAATTAGTCAGGCCGATTTGCACAGCAATGATAAAATTTCCAAGCTGTGTGAGCGCCGACACGTAGCAACTTTCGAGAAAGATAAACTTATTGTCATGACGATGGTAAAATTAAAGGATAAGCAGGAACTGCGTTTTACCGACGATTATCTTGCTCATGCAAACGAAATCGCAAAATATTATGGGGGAGAACAACTCGTAAAACTTAATAGTTATCATATCGTTGTTGGAGACTTGCGCCCTGAAAATATCTTTTTTTCACAATGGCCCAGCTTGGAGATGTATCGTGCATATCTTGCTGATCCCAACATACAAATACTAAAAGATCTCAAACAAGAAGTTACTCGACTCTATCAAGTGGGTTTATTTTCTACGTCAGCAGATACAACTGTTAATTTTTGTGCAAACAAGATGTACGAGGCCTTCGGCGCCGAAGTCAATCCAGATAATTCACATCTAATCCCCAAATTTTTTAACGCTGTACTTGGCCTGGGCATCAACAAATATGGCCGTAACCAGGTTCTGGATCTGCAACCTATTCAAGCTCCTGAGGCGAGCTATACACCACACCTATTTGGTATTGCAGAATGGCCAAATTCTATAAATTTCTTTGGCTTTACCGATAGCGAAATTTTTCAAAATGCTGTAAGAAAATATAGAACCCCTGCTTTGGACCGCCTTGACATGATCAATACCTTTGTTGATTTTAAGGAACGCCCGGGTACAGATAATTAGCCAGATGTTAGGGTGGACGTCCAGTTATACCAAGCTAAATAAGACGCCCACCCTAAGAAAACACTATAAAATACGGTTATTTATACATCATCATAATTTTATTAAGGTGGGAGCTTAATTAAATATTATTCTATTTTGTATAGTTAAAAAAACCCACATAACTAAAGCCAAAACCAAACCAAGGATGAGTAACAACAAACCGCATTTCTAAATCATGTAGCGAATTATCTGTCACAAATTCTTCAATGGATGATCTACCAACAAGCAAATGTAATGGAATTGGAATAAGCATTTTTCCCAATTTTAAAACATACCCCTTATCTTCATAAACAAGCCCCCCATCAACTACATTCAGCCCCATCCTAATCCCAATGCCGAAGCCAACAAACTCAACAACATCATTATCAAACAGCTTCATTTTTGACTTAAACTCATACACTTTATTGTCTTTTTCAAATCGTCTATGCCAATAATACGTACCCCCTCTTCTTTTGTTTTCTACGCTAACAATAAATTTTTCTCCTTCAACGGGAACAAGTGCACCTGTCATACGAATCAGAGGCATAAGGATTTTTATAAAACGGCCATGTTTAACGGCTAACTCACCTTCCATAGCAATATCTCCTCCATCTTGAAGCCCATAGTGTTTTTGAATAGCCGGACTCAAAAACATCCATTGTTCTGTTAATATTTCTTTAAACATACGTTACTCCTTTTCTTTAACACGTAGATACAATGCTAACACCAACATCGCACCATTTTTTATAATCGGTGCAAAGGGATGCAGCCAGAACTCAGGTATAAACAGGGATATGATAATGCTGTAAATGATAATCACATTTATCTGTAGTGTTATTACCCAACGCCTTAATGCTGGGACGCAAAGTAAAACACCCAGAAATATGTCCATTATGGCGGCTGAAATAATCATCGTCTCACCTAATCCCCCACTTATCCTTAATAAAGAAATTATTTCACGACTTTGTTCAATATTTATTAATGACGCAAGACCAGATCCAATCCAAATCACACTCAACGTCATCAGATTTAGATAGAACAACATTTCATATTTCATCATATTTTTGAAATTTTCTGTTGCTTTATTTTTCAGCAATGACTCTGAAGCGGTTTCATCTGATATAGGGACATATTTTTTGTCTGAATAACTCGACAGCATATTAATACTTTGTTTATTAAATGCACCAATAGATAGCTTGGGGAATAAATTAAACATAATGTTAATAACTAGCTTTGGCACTATAATAAAACACCCTTTATCCAAGTCCATCCATCGTCTAAGGTTGTTCAGCAAACATTCCATAGTTTCGGGTTTTGCCACTAGTACTTGGCTCATTTTTGATGTCGGCCAGTTGTTAATAATATCGTCAACACGATGAGTGATCTGATGGATGCTGATTAAAGGTAATTTTTTATTCCTACCAAAAACGAGAGGAATACAAAACAAATGAGCCAATAAGCTTAATTGACGTGTACTCAGACCTCCTTCACCTAAAACGATGCCAGGATACAATACAACATTAAGCTCATTACTCTGAAGTAACATTTGATCTGCATTTCGTTTGCTTTTTAAAAAATCTGTCACCGGATGTTCTTGCTCAGCCCCAATTGCCGATATTTGAATAATCTTTATTGAACGCTTTCTACAAGCATCGAATAATTTTTTTGGTCCTGCATCATGTATTGTTGAGAACTGTTGTAATGTTGATTGTTGATAGATACCCACTGCGTTGATGGCAAGGTCAACATTCTGCAATTTCAAACCAAAATCATCATCACTATGGTTGAAGTCCAGTTTTTGCCAGTTAACATTAGGCACTTCATTTCTACTGGCACCCATTACATAATGCCCTTTCAGGGTTAATGCATCATATAAATGATGTCCAATAAATCCACTCACGCCTATAATTAAAATATTCATAGCTTACCCCCAAAATGGTTTGAAAATCATGAAAACATAGAGGAGAACTACGGCAGGAAAAGCTAACAAACCTAGCGTCAACCAAATTTTCATATATTTTCTATATCGCGTGCCAGGCTGATCTAAGTCATGAGCCCTATTGCGTAACCATATTTGTAACCAGACAACAGGTAGCCAACATCCACCAACAAACGCATACAAAGCAAAAACTGATAAACTCCATGGTGAAGTCCACGAAATCCCCAAATACTTTATAAGATAGAGTCCGGTAACCAATTGAATAATGACAGTAGGGGTTGTAAACATAAAATCCGCAATAACAACAAATCGATTGGTCGCTGCCATCACGTGCATATCGCCACTTCGATATGCCATAAACATATAAAAAGCACTACCCAACCCAGTACCAAACAATAATGTCGCGCTAATAACGTGAATAAATTTTACTGTCGGATAAATCAGATGTTCCATGAAGACCTCCTCATCACTAATGTGACCAGGATTACAGCAGTCTCAGGGGGATTGACTTCCTGAATGCTCAATCAGGAATAGAAAAATAATTAGTTGCTGTATTTCAAACACTTAAATCATTGCCAAATGATCATCTCAGAAGATTTTGTTGACGATATTGGCCAGGTGCTACAGAATTAACTTCTTTAAACGCAGTATAAAAGGCAGATTGCGAACTAAAACCTACACTGAGTCCAATGGCTAGAATAGAGACATTCGGCTCTTTTAGTAATAGGTCTTCCGCCGCTTTTACACGCTGACCGCGTAAATATGAAGAAAAACTTATTCCGAGCTGGGTATTCATTAACTCAGATAGTTGGTGCGATTTAATTGATAACATTTCTGCTAACGTAGTAAGAGATAATTCACTGTCCTGATACACATTCTTGTTTACCATTAACTCGTCTAATTTCTTTTGTAGCATTTCACAGTCCACATTCAATAACGTAGATGCTTGATATTGTCGGTTAGCAATTTCTTCAAGTGAACTTAATAGATGAGGGTAATTTAGCTGAATATGAATGGCAGCTGCAACTGCCATCGAAAGCATAATAGTTTGAATTGGCATTAGGAGATCCATGGCTTGAGCAGTAAAAAACCCCACAAAAACAACAGCCATCGCCCAACTTAAAAAAATAGCTGTGAATATAAACTCCATTTTAAATAATGAACGCCGTGCTCGCAATTGGAATAAAGACCATCCCAATCTGCTCATATACACACCACCGAGTAAAAACATAAAGGCATAGGAGATATTAAAGTACTCAGGAAACAAAGAACCAAATAGTGCAACGATAGCGGCGGGTAAAAAATGTATGCTTTCATACATCGACCACTTTTTACCTGATTCAATAATATGTTGGCTGTATAAATAAAATACAGGCCCAACTAATCCTAATAAAAGTAAATAAACAAAGACAGCCTCATCCTTCAATAAAAGATAACCGGCAATATTGAGTCCATGCAATAATTGAATGCCTATCAAAATACAAAGTAAGGTTTTGGCGAGATTTTTTGTTATTTTTGATTCTGTTCTTTTTTGCATTATTAGCAAAATCAAAGCAATGATAGAGAAGCCTGCTGCGGCAATTGAAACCTGATTCAACATAATATTTTATTTTAACCACAATATACAGTTTGAAGAATAGCTAAATTGCTAAAGGAGACTCCCCCCTAAGAAAATACTCTAAGGAATTTCATGAAACCTTCGCCTATTTCAAGGGCCCTTTCAAGGATATGGGCTATGGTACCCAACACTCCGCGCGCTGGGGAACATTATCACTGCTATATTGATGGTGGCAGTCACCCGCTTTTGCCAATGCCAGTTGGTTGCCCTGTGGTATCTGAATGACATACCCGACCCCGGTGGCGAAACAGAAGTACTCTATCAAGGACATCATAATCAGCCCAGAACAAGGCAAGCTGGTACTGTTCCCACCCTTCTAAACCCACGAAGACCGAGCCGTTACATCACAAGAAGGTGTCAAGTATATCGCCACCACCTGGGTCAGATTTTGCCTGACTCTTCAAAGTAAACCATTCCTATTTTATCTCATCAGTGAAGTATGTGAGTAAAAAATACGATGAATCAGGCTTATTCAAAAGCGCCTACTAGTCGACATTGCCAGAATGCAGAGCTATCGCCCTGTGGACTTGTGTATGACTCAAATGATATATTTCACCAGCAAAAACACTCGGGCTCTTCCATAGTAAAATACTATATAAATCATATCTTTATAAAATATTTTCACCGAGGGAACCCACAGGTTCTGCAGAACCCCCCTTATGATGTAAGAAAACTGTGTCCATAACGATACAATGACCTTTTTAGGCTGACACCAGCTGATAATTGGCTATTGTTCATCCGAACGATTTAATAGAAGTGACCATGGAAAGTATTAATTACCAAAAAATTATCTTTTTTTCCCTCCCCATACTAATAATCCTACTCTTTGCCTTACGCAAAAAACTCAAGCATATTAGCAATGTTAAAGCAAAAGAAGACGCCATCGATGCTGGCTTGACCGAACCAGCCTCACTCCACCCCGTCATCGATCCAAGTAAATGTCTGGGCTGTGGGTCATGTGTTACGGCCTGCCCAGAAGGAAAGGTTCTAGGTCTTATCCACCGCAAGGCGCAACTAATAAACCCAACCAAGTGTATCGGCCACGGTGCCTGCAAAGCAGCATGTCCTTTTGATGCCATTACGCTGGTATTTGGTACAGAAAAGCGTGGTGTCGATATTCCTCATGTTAAAGAAAATTTTGAAACCAATGTACCAGGACTGTTCATCGCCGGTGAACTTGGGGGCATGGGTTTGATACGCAATGCCGTGGAACAGGGCCGTCAAGCAATGGAGTCCATACGTAAATTTGAGGGCATTGGTAAAGGCGATAGACTGGATGTTGTCATCGTAGGAGCCGGCCCAGCTGGACTGTCTGCAACACTCGGCACAAAACAACATAAACTACGAGCTGTAACGATCGAACAAGATTCTCTCGGTGGCACAGTGTATAACTTTCCCCGTGGTAAAATCGTGATGACAGCACCAGTAAAGATGCCCCTCGTGGGCAAAATCGATATCAGAGAAACAACCAAAGAAATTCTATTAAAAATATGGCAGAAGATCGAAATAGATCAGAACTTGAGAATCAACTACAGGGAAAAAGTCGAAGATATTAAATCCGATGAGGAAGGTTTTATTGTGACAACCACAAAACAAAATTATCTAACCCGGACGGTTCTGCTCAGCATTGGACGTCGTGGCACACCGAGAAAACTGGGCGTCCCTGGAGAAGACTTACCCAAGGTAGTCTATCGGCTGATTGACCCGGAACAATACAAAGGCCAGCATGTGTTAATTGTAGGAGGTGGAGACAGTGCCCTGGAAGCCGCTACCAGCATCGCAGAACAGGAAGGAACGTCCGTTTCAATTTCTTATCGAAACGACAGTTTTTCCCGCGCCAAGCAAAAAAACCAGGATAAGATAAAACAGGCAGCCGCATCGGATAAACTGAATGTCTTATTATCATCCTCTGTAAAGGAATTCACAAAAGACAAGGTCACCATTAGTCAGCAAGGGACTGAGATCACCTTGGATAACCATGCCACTATCGTCTGTGCTGGAGGCATATTACCCACACCATTTTTAAAGCAGATAGGTATAAAGGTGGAAACAAAACATGGGACAACATAATTTATCCCTGCATCACATTTTTTTAAAACTTGTTCTATTACTGCTCATTCTGTCTATCAGTTTTGTTGTTGTTGAACAGGCAAATGCCAGGACTGAGATAGAAGAAGCCAAGCTTGCTATCAAACTAAAGCAATACCAAAAGGCCCACACAATCTTTACCAAGTTGGCCACTGACAAGAACAAAGAAGCACAATATCAACTGGCTGTATTGTATCGAAATGGGCAGGGCATCAAGAAAAATTATCAACTGGCCTATAAATGGTTTTATCGATCTGCAAAACAAGGGCATGCTAAAGCCGAATATAATTTGGGTGTAATGTACAACAAAGGTCTTGGAGTCAAACCCAATTCAAACCTGGCAAAAAAATGGTTTCAAAAAGCAGCTAAGAATAAATACAAACCTGCCCAGGATCAACTAACAAGGCTTGCAGCACCGAAACAGGATGAGTATGAAGATTTAAACCAATCAGACCGCTTCAGGGCACTCCGCGCGGCCATAAAAGACAAGAAGCCAACACTAATATCCAAGATCCTGAAAAATCATATCCCACTTAAAGACAATAATGGTACCACCGCCCTGATTCTGGCATCACAAACGGATCAAATTAACATTATACAAATGCTTATTGATCTGAAAATTGATATTAATCATCGTGATATTACTGGCATGAACGCCCTTCACCATGCCTGCAAAAATGGTAATCTGGCGACAACCAGGCGGTTGATTGAAGAAAAGATTGATCATCAGAAAGTCGATAATAATGGTTATACACCGATGATGCACGCCGCAAAACAAGGTCATGCAGATGTCGTTGAATACTTACTTTCCAGCAAAAAATACGGTTCTATCAACAAAAAGAATAAACAGAAACAAACAGCTTATTCATTGGCAGAATTAAGAAAACACAAGGATATTCAATTACTACTTTTACGTCATGGTGCTAAGCAAACAAGAAAATCTTCCGATGTTGATCACAATCTTCAAATATCCAAACAAAAAACAAAACCCCTATTTAATGAATGGACGCCACTAATGGTGAGCGTCAGGCGCGGAAATGCTGCCGACACAAAACGCATACTGCTTAAATATCCCTACATTGTTAACAATCAGGACCCAGAAGGATATACCGCACTCATGTTAGCAACACAGCAGGGTAACCTGAACACAATGAAACTTCTGCTTCGATTCAAGGCCAAAACAAATTTAAAGACAAAATCAGGCATGACTGCACTGGCATATGCCGTTGAAAACGGTAAAGGAAATGCTGTAAAAATGTTACTTTCCTATAAAATCAACCCAAACATAAAAGACAAACGTGGCTCCACACCACTAATGCTGGCAAGTCAGCTAGGACATACCAAAATTGTAAATCTGCTTATTGATAAAAAAGTTAATTTAAATATCAAAAACACACCCGGGTACACGGCTATTGATTACAGCATAATGAATGGGCATGTGGATATTTTTCAATCTTTATTAAAAAATGGCGCGACCATATCAGAAAATACAGATCTTAAAAGCAATCTATTAATTGACGCGGCAAGCAAAAATCACTTATCTATTTTCAAACAATTAACACATAAAAACAACAACATTACGATAACTCAAAATGCATTATCAAAAAGTCTTTTAGTTGCATCAAAGAAAGGCTACTTACATATTGTCAAACTAATATGCGAAGATAAAATAGATATAAACTACGCTGACCAATATGGTAACACCCCTATATTGTTGTCCTCCAGCAAAGGTAAGTATCAAACAACTTTATTTCTGATCCAACAAAATGCGGATATCAATAAGGCTGACAAGTTTGGCAACACCCCTCTCATGCTTGCCGCCAGCAATGGTCACAAATTTGTTATTGAATTACTACTAGACAAGGGTGCCAATAGCAACACAAGAAATAACGACCGCCATAATGCTCAAGATCTTGCCAAAAATTTTGGATACACAGATATAGCAACACTTATAGATGATTATTAAATTCTAACATCTCCGCTATAATAATCGATATGTTTGACGATGGTTGTTTGATGTTGTGCACTAAAATGCACAGATAAACTATTTAATGCAATAGACTGCTTAAACTAAATGACTTTTATTGCTGTTTAATACCAGCCTGACAACTTGTTATTTTTTTCAGCATTGTCGACATGAACAAAACCTGCAACGATAACGGTATATATATTAAAACAACTCAGCTAAAAATCATAAACCAGCCCAAGGCTAAGATAAACACCCTTATCATTCGTATCTATAGCACCTCCACCTTTAGTCGAAGATTTTTCATATGACAAATCGCCTTCAAACTTTAATGATCTTGAATACAAATAATCGACACCCAACTGTGGTGTCATTGTTTTTGTCTTTGCTCCCGTAGTTTTATTTATTATCTCATAATAGAGCATAACATTTGATCGCCAATTGTCTGATAATTTCACTCTCTCACTGATAGAATATGAATTTCTATTATACGTGCTACTAGTAGAATATCTAACACTTGCAATCATAGTATCATGTTTCAATATAACACTATCGCCAATCAGCTGAACACCGTAATAATATTCCTTACCTGTAGGTTTATTGCCAACTACGCCAGCCGATCCTGGCGTACCAGATAAACTTGATGCAGTTAAATCAATATTAATAACGTAGTTTTTTGAAATAGGTGCTGTACCATTAATAGTTGTTCTCGTACTGGTTGCAGTTCTATCAATAGCAAATTGCTTCATTTGCTCACTAGAATAATGTTCTTGAACCCGCATATCCTCAAGTGTTCGATATTGCTGTCCCATGAGTGCATTGGTAGCAAGTAAATAAGGAGATTTAGTTTTATCGTATGTCACGTTAAGTCTTTTCTGATCAGCAAAAAGCCATGTAGAAACTACATACAATTTATTAATTTCTTCAAAATAGGTATCATAGTCAAGCAGTGTGAAAAATATATTTCTTGGACTGATATAGCGAACTTCACCGCCAATCGCCTTCCTATCAGTCAAACCATCAACCTCTTGTTCAATTTGAAAAAAGTTAAAATCCCAATACTTATTAAATGGCCCTATGTCAAAACTAATCCCATAAAAATTCCTATTAGACTGTATTTTATTTGAGTCAAATGAATCAACAGGATAACCAGCAACGGCATTAACTTTCCACTGAGGGTGAAATCTGTAATCGACCCAGGCTCCATCCATCCGCCCTAATACGCCTGATTTTGTATGGCGTTGTCGCCCCAGACGGACACTACTCATTTTTGGTTTATTGGCATAATCGAAATAAAGTGATGTTAATCGTTGCCTATTATCATTTTCATCATCTAAATCATAAAAATAATCGCCGGTCACCACAATTTTCATGTCCTTTAATTCGCTTCTTCGTCTGGAAAACACACCAAGAGTTGTTGTCAAAGATGACCTTTCTCTGACAATTGCATTTTGCTCAAACTTATCATATCTGTAAAATTCAGTGAGATAACCGTATGTACTCCACACAATATCTTTAATTTTGCGTGGTTTTGCCAATTTTTTCCTTGGCGATTTGTAAACAGTCAATATGGCTTGCAACCTCATACTAACCCGATCGGCTCCTTCTCCTTCTGGGTATAATCGTAAGTATTCCTTATATTCTGCTTTTGCATGAGCATTCTGGCCATTTTTTTCACGCGCTACGGCAAGAAACTCCTGTGCATCTTGTTTGAATTCAGTATCGCCAATAGATAAAATTTTTGTATATAGCTTAATAGCTCCCCGATAATCATGCGCTACCACAAATTGTCTAGCTTGCTCCATAATTTTTGATGTTGCCATTTTATCAAGTAAAAATGAAGAACCAGGAGAAGATTGTTGCTTTAAATTAACTTTCTTTTTGTACCAAGCAATAAGATGTTTTTCATCCCGTTTCTTGACACTATCAATATTTGCCGATCTATATTGATTTTTAATTTTTTTCAAAAAAATCGTAGCTTGTTTTCTGCTGTCAAAAAAACCCAAACGTGTTGTATAAGTTATTTTGCCATTAATTTTTTCAGTTAACTGATAAACACTATACTTATTTTTATACTTAGAAAGTTCAACAGAGTTTTTCTTAGATGACACTTTAAAACTTATCACGTATCGAAAATCAGCCTGACTTGACAGAGAGAATGCCGTTGCAGGCATTAACGATACTGCCAAAATACAAACATAAATAAACTTCATAATAACCTGTCAACATTAATCCACAGAATAGAAATAATACATGGTGTGATCGTTATATGGTGACCATCAAACTATCCACATCATGTATAAACATCTTACTTATCCCATGTCCTTACGGTATGACACTCTTCACAAACATTACTAGTCTTAGGATGGTCTCTTGGTATACCAGATTCTCTGACATTATTATGACAGTTATAACAACCAGTGCTGATTTGATCATGATTGAAGCTAGCTGGATACCAGGCATTTGTTTTATGGCAATCTTCACAGACATTACCACTCGGCGTGAAGTGTTGCGGATGTTTGCCTGTCGCCTTTATGCCATCATGACAAGATGAACAATTACTGCTTATACCAACATGTCTAAATGTGGCAGGCACCCAGGCAGCCGTCTTATGACAATCTTCGCAAATATTACTTGTATTAAGATGTAGCGGATTTTTCCCAGTCGCTTTGACACCATCGTGACAAGATGAGCAATTGCTGCTTATACCAACATGAGTAAATGTAGCGGGTATCCATGCAGCTGTTTTATGACAATCTTCACAAATATTACTGCTAGTAAGATGAGCAGGATCTTTGCCCGTCGCTGTCACGCCATTATGGCAAGAGGCGCAATTACTATTTATACCAACATGGCTGAATGTGGCAGGCACCCATGCCGATGTCTTATGGCAATCTTCACAAATATTACTGGTGCTAAGATGTGTCGGATGTTTACCTACGGCCTTAACCCCATCATGACAAGATGAACAATTACTGCTTATGCCAACGTGACTGAATGTGGCAGGTATCCATGCGACCGTCTTATGACAATCTTCACAAACATTAGTCGTAGTAAGATGTGCGGGGTGCTTGCCCTCTACCTTCACGCCATCATGACAAGAGGCGCAATTGGTGGCAATACTGCCGTGTACAAACTTCGCAGGCAACCAGGCATTAGTAATATGGCAATCTTCACACACGTTACTGGTTGGCGTTATATGCTGCGGATGTTTCCCGGTTGCCTTTACACCGTCATGACAAGAGGCGCAATTATTACTTATGCCAACATGATCAAATGTAGCTGGCACCCAGGCAACGGTCTTATGACAATCTTCACAAACATTACTGCTGACAAGATGCATTGGGTGTTTACCCGTCGCCTTTACACCATCATGACATGAGGCGCAATTACTGCTTATGCCAACATGATTAAATGTAGCAGGCACCCAGGCAACGGTTTTATGGCAATCTTCACAAATATTACTGCTAGCCAAATGCTCTGGATTTTTACCGTCTGCCGTGGTGCCATTATGGCAAGAAGCGCAGTTACTATTTATACCAACATGGTTGAATGTCGCGGGTATCCATGCGACCGTTTTATGACAATCCTCACAAATATTACTACTTGCCAGATGTGTCTGGTGTTTGCCCACGGCCTTTACGCCATCATGACAAGAGGAGCAATTATTGCTTATATTACTATGGACAAATTTTGCAGGCAGCCACGCATTTGTAGCATGACAATTTTCACATACATTACTACTTGGTACGATATGCTGCGTGTGTTTGCCCGTTGCCTTGACACCATCATGGCAGGATGAGCAATTATTGCTTATACCAACATGACTGAATGTAGCAGGTATCCATGCGGTATTTTTATGACAGTCCTCGCAAACATTACTGCTAGCCAGATGTGCAGGATGTTTACCTGTTGCCTTTGCTCCATCGTGACATGAAGCACATGCACCATTTACACCAGCATGATCAAATTTTGCGGGTACCCAGGCAATGGTCTTATGACAATCTTCGCAAATATTACTGGTAACAAGATGTGCAGGATGTTTACCGTCGGCCTTTATACCATCATGACAAGAGGCGCAATTACTGCTTATACCAACATGACTAAATGAGGCAGGTACCCACGCCCCCGTTTTATGACAATCCTCACAAATATTATTGCTAGCCAAATGCTCTGGATTTTTACCGTCTGCCGTAATGCCATTATGGCAAGAGGCGCAGTTACTGTTTATACCAACATGGTTGAATGTAGCAGGTATCCATGCAACCGTTTTATGGCAATCTTCACAAATATTACTGCTAGCAAGGTGCACAGCATGTTTGCCGGTTGCCTTTACGCCATCATGACAAGATGAACAATTACTAGTTATATTACCATGAACAAACGTTGCAGGTATCCACGCAGTCATGCTATGACAATCTTCGCATCCGTTACTTGCCGGTGTAATGTGCTGTGTGTTTTTTCCAGTTGCCTTAACGCCATCATGACAAGATGAACAATTATTATTGATGCCAGTATGGTTGAATTTTGCAGGAGTCCAGGCAGCCGTCTTATGACAATCTTCGCATAGCTCGGTACTGCTAACATGTTCTGTGTGCTTACCTGTTGCCGTTGCATCATCATGACAAGAGGAACAATTACTGTTTATACCCACATGATTTAATGTAGCGGGTGTCCATGCAGTATTTGTATGACAATCCTCACAAACATTGCTGGTAGTGAGGTGTGTCGAATGTTTGCCTGTCGCCGTAACACTGTCGTGACATGAGGAGCAATTATTAACTATATCGTTATGAACAAACTTTGCAGGTGTCCATGCAGTCGTGCTATGGCAAATTTCGCAAATGTTACTACTAATAAGATGCGTTGGGTGTTTACCGGTTGCTATTTCGCCATTGTGACAAGATTGGCAGTTAGCATTAATACCGGCATGGTCAAATCGTGCAGGCAACCATGCAGCAGTACTATGGCAATCATCACACGTGTTGACACTATTTATATGCGTTGGATGTTTACCTGTTGCTGACAGGCTATTATGGCAGGAATAACAAGCACCACTAATATTATTATGATCAACTCTAGCAGGGAGCCAAGAAACAGTTAGGTGGCAATCATCACAATTATCAGAACTGGCCACGTGATTGTTTGACTTACCAGTTTTCTGCATATTATTGTGGCAACTCAAACAAACACCTGATACACCACTATGATCAAACATGGTAACTGTCCAGGTTTGCCCAGAGTGGCATGTTTCGCAGCTTCCAGTTGTCTCAATATGGTTAACTGATTTCTGTGATGAGCTGATCACACTTCCGCGATCATGACATGCCATACACGTTCGAGGAACACCTCTAAATATGCCTCTTATATGGCATTGATCGCAGTTCAGACGCTTATGAGGGCCGGTCAGTGCAAAGCCGGTTGTACTATGATTGAAATTCGAGGATACATTTGGTGCAGACAATATTGACGGGGCAGACGCCATAAAAAATATCGGTATCAACACAAAAGAAAATATTAATGATTTATAATTTATATTGGTCTTCACTGACTTATTCATTATTGTCTTCCGTAGTTTTAAAGTTTTGCATTTTCGAATGTTTTTGTTGTATGACATCTTGCACAATCTCTTCCAAACTGACCGTTATGTACATCATCCGCAGAATGACAATCACTGCATGCACTCAGTTTATTTTTCATATCAATAACTACAGTTTTGTGACAATCATAACAATGTAATTCCTTGTGCTTTCCGCCTAGTTTAAACTTGGTACGTTTATTGTGGTCGAAATCCCAAATTCGCCAACCATTTGGGTTATGGCATTGATGACACGCCTGACCCAACAGCCCCTTATGTTCATCATCATTACGATGACAGCTATAACACGCTGTCTTTACATCCGTATACGTCATGGTTAAATGACATTCTTCACAGGTCAGTGATGAATGTAAGCCGACTAAAGGAAATTTTGTGATGTCATGATCAAACTTAACCTTACCACGCCACCCAAACTCACTATGGCAACGCTGACATAGCTTACCTAGCTGATTTTTATGCGAGTCATCTTTTTTATGACAGTCATAACAATTGTCACTGGTTTTATATTTGTGGCTCTTCAGAAAAATCTGTGGGTTGATTCCGGCTCAGGAAGCTTCCCCATCGTATGAAATAGTGCTATTTCCAGCGTTTCATAGTGCCTAAACCCATACGCTTTTCTGGTGACCAAATTTACTTTACGATTCAA
>JAFLJQ010000244.1 GCA_022712915.1 Gammaproteobacteria bacterium
GGGTTTGAATCGTAAAGTAAATTTGGTCACCAGAAAAGCGTATGGGTTTAGGCACTATGAAACGCTGGAAATAGCACTATTTCATACGATGGGGAAGCTTCCTGAGCCAGAATCAACCCACAGATTTTTCTGAAGAGCCATTCGTTATAATAATTTCATTCATAATTAGGAAGTGAAGCATTTTCATGATTGATTTTTCAGAAGCCAAGACCCCGGTTTTTTTTTGTTGGGATTCATTCCTCTTTCCAACCTACCGTGCTGCGTTCCGACCCCGGTTTTCCTAAATCTCACCAATTAAGAGCGTACGTACCAACATCTGAGGAAACGTTGTCACAGTGCCATCTGTCAAGTCAACGCCATCCGCACAATGTTTCGTAACATCACTAAGTACCTCATTATACTTACATATCATATCCAATCGATCTTTATCACTCAGCTTTCCCGTGATGGAAAGAAGTCTGGTTGCTGTAATCATGCGTGAACAATCGGCATCAACTGCTAGGTCTCGCAACAATTTTTCTGCCTTAGGTGAAGATGCCCATTTTTTTAAATCATACATGTAAGATTTAGGCGTGGTGTATCTCTGTTCTAATGTAGACTTGATCAATATATCGATACAGTCAGTAACATTTTCTTCATTCTCCTTGATAGCGCACATCGCCAGTACAACAGGGATAGGTAACTTGAGTTGTATGCCTTGCTGTAATAGTGAACGCAACTCGTCATTGTCTGCCCACCCCAAGACCAAAGCATACAGGTATGGTACTAGAGGCTGAGCCGTGTCAGTTACTTTAGCAGATACAGGCCATAATTTTTTAAGTTCACTAAGTGCTTGCTCATCACCACCAAACTGTTCTGCATAGATACGTTGAGCCTCCAATTCATTTATACTGACAGATGGACTTATAATGGTTTCTAATAAACATATGCGTAGCTCAGATGAACTAGGAAGTAATTCTGCCATCAAGGAGAGACTTTCACGTGACCTATTTTGAATTGGAATCATCTTCAAATAATCTATCAATTGGTTGCGTGTGGTATCGTTAATCAAAGCTTCCCGCGCGGTTCCATTATAAATTAATCCACCCCAAGGCACTTCAAACAATCGTCCTAGTTTTTTTGAAGTGCTGTCGAGTTTATCCCAATGCTCGAACAAGATACGAGCTGTTAGACTGTCAGCCTTATGATAATCGGCAAGCCAATGTAGGGATGATGGACTCTTTTCAGTTAGCACGTCGCCACATGTTTCATATTCACCCAACTGAAGCAATCCAGTAAATGAGCTCCTTCTACGCACACCCAGATAAGTACCAAGAGAATTAAGTTCCTCTTGTAGTTTTTCTACCAAGGGAGCCCTAAATTCTGCTAGTTGCTGGGCTACGTTACAGCGAGCTAAAATCCCAGAGGTTCGTATGGAGACATTGTCTTCAGGCCATATAGCTGCGGTCAATTTCTCCACAGTGTGGACAGGTACTGGATGTTCGCGCAAGACTTGAAAAACTTCTGCTCTCACATTGGCCTTTGCAGGGCGCGCCACTGCCAAAAGACGAGAACGTATTATTTTATCATGCTCGTGACTGTCTGCTACTGAGGCGAGAGATGGACCATCTATATCGCATAAGGCTATCTCCACCCATTTCTTTACATCGCCATCATTTGGAAAGTATTCAATCAGTATGCTTTGAAAGTCAATTTTATGGTAGTACCAAATATCTTTGGCTAAAACAGTTTTCACTGCTCTCAGGCATTCGTCATCACGAAACTCATGCAACAGGTATCTAACAGGTGGGCTTATTGCGAGCCCAATCTCAGGGGTCTTTATAGCTTCAAGTAACCAGTTACGCCTAGCCCCCTTTTCAGGTATAAACAAGCTAACCCAGCTTCCAAGAAACGCTACCTCACCGGGAGGCTTAAGAAATTCCTTAGTCAATAATTCTTTTACTTCACTGTCGCTTCCCCATGCATCCATTAGTGTTGCGCAAATCCAGAACTTACTCTTACTATTAGATACACTTGAATAAGCTTTAAGCAACTCAGATTTTGCCGTTTCGTCGCCGATTGTGCAATACACCTGTTTTGTACCAGGCCCCCAATAAATTGCCTCATACTCTGCAAAACGTTGCGATAGAGCTTCACGCAGCACCTTTGATAATTCAGCATTGCCATGAAAGCCTGTAAACAGTGCATTCCAAAGACTGTCATCATGGTTGAAAAAAGGAGAGGAGGAGTTGAAATAGTGAGCGATACTGCACGCTACCTCTGTATCTCCGGGCCAAGCATGAGCGAGAAATGAAACAAATCGCTCCTCGCTCATCGGTGTTAAGTTGTACGAATTTTTTAAGCCTTCCATTGCGCGGCGTTTGAACTCGCTATCATCGCCCCACCCTTGCACTAACACCTCGCGACATTTAGTTGTTAGTTCATATGATACGTTTTCATTTTCAAACATAAACCAGATATTATTACGATCGTCATCATCTACAAAACCTTTCGAAACTCTAATAGCGATGCCAGTTAAAGCTAGATCCATGTCCATAGAACGACGCGCATTATCTGCTAGGCTGGGCAACGCCTCATGATCAGGCCAACCTTTCCATAAACAATGCATGGCGGAGGTTCGTACGGCTGTGTCAGGCCAATTTGTAGCCATCGCGGCTAAATCATCTCCAATAACTGAATTATTAGAAAATGCTTTTACTAAGCTTTCCGCTGCTGCCAGGCGACACCTTAGACTCTCATCATGCAAAGCCAATTTAAGGGTATGTAATAAATCATCGGATGCTTGCCAGTTGCCTAGTACCTGCAAAAGGCTTGCTCTATTCCACTCCGACCGCCCTTGTATCCAGTTAGAGATTCGAGCTTCACAACAAGTTGCTATTGATGGGGTACGGAGTCCGAGTGTGATAAGCCTTGCTAAGGCTTGCCTCACTTCAGGGTATGGCGAGGTCTCTACTTGATCCGCGGCCTCTTCAATAGTGGAACGTGCTTCTCGTGGAGAGAGACCAAGATCGTTTGCCGCAAGCTCAGTGCGAAGTAATATACTTTGTAGTTGTGCCCAAGGCTCTATAGTTGATTCTTTCAGGCGCTCAATAGCCCGCTGGGTCGCACCTTTACCTTGGTCGGTACCCCTAATGCTAAACCAAGCAAGAACGACTTCATGCCATTTGGATTCATTCCAAACACGGATAAACCATAACAACTGTTCTTTTTCATCTTTGCGCACCATTGCTTGAGCAGCCAAATATTCTTGTATAGTCAGATGGAAGAAACCTAACTCGTCTGGTGCTCGCTCCACGATCAGGCCCAGTCCGGTTTGAGCATGTTCGATAATAGACTGAGCCTGATGCTTGGCTTCATAGTTTGAAAGACCGGGGCCATTAATATCATCTGTCAGAAAATTACAAAATAAGGCCTTACAATCCAAAGTCGAAATTACGCCAGCACCACCTTTCTCTTCGATATGCAGCGCAAGGCTCATGAGCATTTCCCGCATATCCTCAGATCTTGGAGCATCGCTGTGAGTTAATCCAGCCGCCTGTATTCGCGCCGCAGGGTGGTCAGATAGAAGCATTTCCACAATTTTTTCATAAACCTTAATCCGTTGTTCCGGTAAGTGATGAGAGTAACGAAAGATGTCTATCAGCAACTGGCAAAAAAGTGGAGTTTTAGCTAGATCCATTATGCGCAAATTTGTTCGAACAACTTTCAGAAAATTTCTAGTGCGCTGTTTTGCATTAAGAAGAAGCCCATTTTCTTTGTCTTTTACCGTAATCTCAGGTATTTCCAGATATTCAAACCACATCTGAGAGAAACGCTTGATTTGATCTTCGTCGAAGGAATCCAGTCGAGCTATTGGCCATAGTCCATCTGGCCCCACTCTTTCGTAACCTCTGGGGCGGCTTGTAAAAACGGCGGGGGTTGCTCGAATCGACAAGAATGTACTAATTCGATCCATGGCCTGTTTGGCTGCATTTACATCTTGACCTTCATCCAGGCCGTCCACCAAAAGAAGCATTTCTCCTTGTTTGACAGCGCGCTGAAATAGCGGGCAGGCATCATCTGCGCCATTTTGATGCAGCCACATATCAAAATAATCTTCCAGGCTCAGGCTGGGTTGATCTTGGATGGCTGCACTAAACCCGCCAAAAGAAACCCATACAGGCAATAATTCTCCCCATGGCAACTGAAATAGATCATCTCGATTATTCATCAATTGTAAAGCGATAACGCGGAGCAGTGCACTCTTACCGTAACCGGGCTCTCCAAGAATCACGGTCTTGTTATGCTGTGACAACCATTCTCCAATAGGGGTACGGATTTTCTGAATAGAATTTGCACGAATGAGTGGTGATGATGACCTTTGCATTTCGTCGTCGGAAGAATATTGTTCTTCACGCTTAGGGATGTTTACATCGGACGCTTGTTCAGACGTTACAATTTCACGTGTTTCGATAACAGCTGGGGCGACATAGCGATCGAGTAATGGTGCAGCTCGTTGCGACCCCAAACGTAGGCCTTGATCATGCCGAAGGAATAACGTTGTATAAACTTCTTTTAACTGAAAGCGAAGTCCAGCTAACTGGGCACCGTGCAGCCTTTCCCCTAGTAACTCTGAAGCTTCTCTACCATTAAAATGGCTAACCCACTCTCTAAGAAAGAAATCATCTACAAGGTCTGGATGAACTTTTAGCCGCTCCGACAACTGTCCGCCGTCAGAGCCATCCCATACTTCAAACTCAATACCTTTTGCAGCCAAACGCGAGTTCTGATTAGAAATCTCATCAACTTGTTTGGCATCGTTAAGAGTTAATGTAGTGCATAAGATGAAATTCTTAGTTTTGTCTGCCCATTTTCCCTCTAGAAAATCATCGACTACTTTCTTGATGTCATTAGCAGAAAATTTTTCAACTCGTTTACACTGATAACACGCAAACTTATCTGGAGTTCTGTGTTGTGCAGCAAGAATATCCAGACCATGTTGTGCCTGACCCTTAGTGCCATAAGCCCAACATTCGGAAGTAGTTGCTTCGCGTCTTACCACACGCAAAACCAATCGCTCGAAGTTTTCCCAAGTGAGTTCACCGAATGGAAGTGTTTGTGCACGAGTGTCAACTGGTGGGGAGGGAAAAAAACCGTCTGGAGGTGACTTCAACCAAGCAGGAGAATTGTCTTGCACTATTGGAACCTCGAGTTAAAAACCCGGATCAGATCCGTGATTTCTTTAATATTCATTATGACGAATATACAAATGGAATAAATCTAGAAGGAGAACAAAATCTATGTTGCTGTTCTATGCCTGATCTACTTCCTGCGTACCAGTCACTAACGAGTTGTCAGCATAGCGCCAATGGTGTTTATTACACAAGCTTTTCGGGTGCTTGTGTAGCTGTTAGATGACGTACAAGGATAACGTGAATGGATCCACTAATGCTGTAGATACAGGGATGTATAAAGTAAGTAAAAATACGTTGGGGAAGCCTTTTAGCCTTTCTAATTTTAACGTCTTTAGCTTCTTTATTTATGGTTTTCTTTTTTGCCTGTCATCGCTTCAATACGTTGGCGCAAATCTTCCGGGGCGGCAAATACGAAGGCACGACCGCGTTTGTATTGTTGTAGCAGTTTTAGTTTTACCAGTTGTAACAGATCGGTACGCGCGGTTTGTGGTGTGATCTGATGTGAGAGGCGATGGCTTGCAACCGTATAATCATGACCCGGATGACGTAGGGCATGACTGAGTATGGCAACCTGGCGGTGGTTTAGGGCGTTGGCCAAAGTGGGGGCATGCCGTAACAACTTTTCAGCATTGTGCTGTTCATCCCCCTTGCGTTGCAGATATTCATATAATGCGGCTATAGCCTTCTCGATAATATCCAACTGGTGGATAATAAAATAGGTGGCATCATTATCATCGGTTTCGGTGTATAGATAGGCATAGCCGTATTGTACCGGTGCCTGCTTAATCAAACGTGAGATGGAAATATATTCCATCAGCCAATAACCGGCACGCGCCATACTCCAATAAAATAATGCACGCGCCGTGCGGCCATTGCCATCGACAAAGGGATGGTCATAGGCCAGCATGAAATGCAGTAGTATGGCGCGGATCACCGGATGGACAAATGACTGTTTATCTTCTGTCTGGTTTGCAAATTCACACAGGCGTTTTAAACGCGTGTTCAGGGTTTTGGCTTGCGGCGGATCATGCAGTACGGTGGTGTGTGTCGCATCCATCACCGAGATATGTTCATTAGTACGGCGCACTCGGCCCACCGCCTTTGGGTTTGTTAGTGTACCTTCCGTTACAACCCGGTGCAGTGACAATACCAACTCTGGTGTCAAAGGTTCATCACGTAACTCGCGTATATACTGCATGGCATCAAAGTTATTGCGTATCATACGTTCATGCTGATCTCGAGGTGCTCGGCCACTGCGTATCATTTCTTTGGCGACCTCGCGCGTGGTCGCGGCACCTTCTAACTGACTGGAAGTAATCGCCTCTTCAATCAGCGAACTTACCATGTAACGATCCCGATCCTCACTAGAGACCAACGGCCTGGACATGGAGACACTGCCCGAGGCTTGACGGTCAATGGCATGCAAGACACGCAAAACCGGATCGGGCATACCAAAGCACATTGGCCGATTATGCTTATCGAGTAACGGAAGTGCCTTAAGCAAGCCTTGTCTGGCAATCTTCACCCCCGCCCACCAGGTTTCAGAATCCAAATCTGCCGGGGGTGTGCGGTGACGCAATTGATCCCAGTGCAGATAGCGCCCCTTCACCAGTGGCCCCACCTCCAGAATAATCGGTAGTTCGCCTTCCAGTTTTGACAGAATCTGTTCCAGTGATGGCGGTGACAGGGGTATTTTCATTGAGTCATCCTTATTGCTAATTTTTCCACAATTAGCTTTTAATTGACAGTTTAGCACTGAATTGCTAATTTTTACACTATTAGCAATAAATTTAACATTGACAAAAAATGCTTTATGGACACCTAAGAGAATCAAGGCGAGAATCAAGGGGTCGTAACACTTGATTAACCTCCACCAAACAATTCATTACAATCATCACACGCAAAAAACCATATTTCACTTCCACATGTTACTTTACCTGTTGCACCTGCTCTTATTTTCCAGCCACATGACTTAGATTTATATTTCAATGTCCCTTCTATATAACATGGCGCATATTCATAGTGATCGTGCAATGTCTTTTGGCTAACCACTTTTGAGCGTTTAAAGAATTCATGCGCCTGTTTGTGGCTGAGTTCGACATCTGCAGTAGTACATCTTTTTGGTTCATCAGAATGAAAATCCTGAACATATACATTTTTAAATTTGACCGGATTGGGAGTCCCTGCTATGCAAACCAGTGGCAATAACAACACGAGGCTTATTATTATTTTTTTTATTTCCATGTTGCCGTACTCGCCTCACTGGGTTGTTTATAAGAAACTTGTGGATGGCGATAGACATCATCTTTTTCCAGACTAAAATGCCCATAGAGTTCACTAATCAGCCACTGTAATGAACTATTTTGAGCAGGCATCACCACTTCATGAAATCAAGGGGTAGTAACACTTGATTTAAGGAGTGGATTAGCCATCCTTTCGTACAGCATCGCTTTTAGTGATTTCATTGTTTCATTGTTTCATTAAACATTTTCATCACCACTTCCTCCCTTTATAGTGCTTTTTCCAGTTGTTGGGGTAAGTCTTCGAACTCATCCGGCTTGACGCGGCGTTTGCCGGTGAGGAGTTGTTGCATGAGGGCTTGTTTCTCTTGTTGCAAACAAACCCGTTGTTCATCCAACTTTTTTATATCCAAAGTTACATTGTCGAAAATGGATACAATTTTTTGTTGTTCCTGAAGTGAAGTAGGAAATAACAATTTTAAATGTCTTATATCTCCAAGCTGAACACCTTTTACAGTACTCCCCGTCCCCAGCCTTTTTATATTCTCTGAATGAAAAATTAACCAATAGTAAAGATATTTAGACTCAAGCAATTTTTTCGGAAAAATTGCTTTTAAATCTTGATTAATAACCACATCACATGTTGCCATGACGATTTTACCAACCGCCATTCTTGTTGCCATAATGACAGTACCTGCGGGTATTAAATTACCGGCGCTATTCTCCAGGCCTTCTTTAGTAATATGTTCCTGTGCACCCTTAATTATTGGGGCAATCAAATCCTTTACTGTCACCCAAGGTATGTTTCCATCCCAGAATTCAACAATATTTCTCCCAGGTGTGCCCCCACCAACAATTTTTTCAACAAAATCACCCAGTCCCCCTGATGTCCAGCCTTGATCACCAGAATTAATCAGCCGCTTTTCCCCCGTCAACAACTGCTGCATCAAGGCTTTTTTCTGTAAGGTACTTTTTTCGATCAGGGCTTCGACGGTTTCGATGGCCTTGTCCCAGGTGGAGAGGATTTGGGCGATTTTTGTTTGTTCAGAAAGAGGTGGTAGTATTATAGGTATATTTTCAATAATAGATTTATTAATCTTCACCATTGTACGGCTACTTCCCGCAGCACATTTTTTAAAGTAACTACGAACGAAAAATGATTTAAGTTTTGATTCAATAAATTCTGGCTTCGCTTTACTCTCATCTATGCGGAAACGTATCATTAGATCAGG
Organism: Gammaproteobacteria bacterium; assembly: GCA_022712915.1. Classification (GTDB taxonomy): domain Bacteria; phylum Pseudomonadota; class Gammaproteobacteria; order UBA6429; family Thiohalophilaceae; genus JAHEDB01. The sequence goes on from JAFLJQ010000244.1 coordinate 8,647, forward strand.
ATAAGAACAATTCAATACCTCACCCTTATAAAGAATTGAACGGCCCACTTTGTCAGGTGTATTTGAGCGGCTCACTAGAAAATCATCCAACTGCAACTGGCTTTTAAGTACTTTTTCGGTTGGATTAACCGGTTTTACTTCGTTAATATTTATTCCATTATCACTTAACGCACCAAGACCAAGTACCCAGTTATAGTGGTCTAATAAAGTTGGAAGGTATTATAGCTTAATAAACCTAAAAACTAGTGGAGTACTTATGACGAAGACACGAAAAGCGAGAGTCAGTTTCAGCCCTGAACAGAAATTGGACTATGCAAAATTAATGGTAG
>JAFLJQ010000222.1 GCA_022712915.1 Gammaproteobacteria bacterium
ACGACAACGTTTTATGCGGGGGTCGGCTATAGTATTAAAATGCGACATAAAATCACTCATGGGTCTGATCTCCTTGGTTCGTTTAGGGGATCTGATCATCTATTTGTGATTTAGTTCAATTTATAATGATCTTGCCCTGGCCTAATTGATTAGAACCTCGAGTGGTAAAGCGAAGACCAAAGCCCTATCCATTGCTCATGAAAACTCGCGAAAAGGCGAGGGGAAAAATAACGAAACATGGGCACCCTAGAAAGCTTAGAGCTTAAGTAAGTGCCATTATGTTCAGACACCGGTTTTGTGACCCCATTGATCATTGACCCAATTGATCGATTCTTTTAATAGAAGCACCCTTAAGTTTATTCCCATGCCCCAATTCGTAGCTTCTTAGATTTGCATCCAGAGTCCACACTTAATCGATATGATGCCGCTACAAAATCTGGGTTGGCCACGACGGAATTCTGATCAAGTCCCAGCGCTTGCCAGCCAGTGAAATCATAACTGCTTGCACCCATACGAAATTGTTCAGCGCCCATGCTAGTAAACCAACAGTTGTAGTCGCTTTCGAGCATTGCCGGATCGGGATCGAGGTAAGGCCATACACGGCTCATGGTTGGGCTATCCATTTTATTTACAAAAATATTATGACGGACAACAGTACCACCCAATGCGCCATAGCCTCCGCGTTGTTCATAGCTGGTTGTGGCATCAACGACGGTATTGTATTCCACCAGCATATCGCCCTGAGTATAAATGTTGGGATCGCTAATACCTATGGAGATTGCTGTTTCATTACCCACAAAGGTATTAAAACGCACTGAGCTTTTATCATCAATTCCTGCCCATCCATAGCGGCTACCTTCTTCAAGTGAGCCGTGTAAAATGACGCGACCATTACCTGCATGTTTGATTTTGTAGCCAGTTATGCTACCTGAAGAATAACTATCGAGTATATACAAGTCTTGTCCTCTTCCTTCTGGGTAGAGGAGAAAATTAGAGCTATTCCATAAGTCGCTAGTACGATCGTAGTTATTGATTGCTTTGCAGCGATGACAAACAGAATTGCTGCCACGAAGCAAGAACCCTGTGCAGTTGCTACGACTACTCCAATTAGAATCGCTGACGCGCACATTTTGCATTATATTATTGCTACCATCGATGATCGCTCCGCCACGTTCAGGAGCACTTGCATTTCGTACTTCAAGATCGGCAAAGAGAACGTAGGAAGTCTGAAAACTCCAGTAGCCATGGCCTTGTCCTTCACTATCAAGTATAGCCGTTTCATTGGGGTAACCACGTACAACATAAGGGGCATTTGCGGTTCCGTTTTTGCCTCGTAGTGGCGAACTAACACCATTAACATTCCAGTTCCAATGCTCGGCATAAGTGCCACCACGAATGTAAAGTGTGCCGGATGGAAGGGTGGCAAGCTCACGTAAGCCTTTTTCAATAGTGGCAAAAGGTGACGTCAAGCTGCCAGTATTTCCATCATGACCATCAACTGCAACAAAAAAATAGTTTGCTGCGTCAACCCTTAGCTCAACGGCAACTGTTACAGGTTTATTCCGGCCATCATCAATGTTAACGTTGAAAGTATATGGACTATTTACCGCATCAGGTGTCCAGTGGATTGTTCCATGTGTATTGATAGTCATGCCTGACGGTGCGCCGCTGAGGCTGTATAGCAAAAGATCATGCTCTTTATCATATGCCACCATGGTAAATTCAAATGGCACGTTGGGATGAGCCTGGATAGGTTTAGGCCAGAAAACTATTGGTGGCTCACCTCGGCCTGCCGCAATAACTCCGTCTTGGATTAAGTCATCTGCCGGCTCGGTGGTCGTGACTGAGTCTTTCGTGTTTCCACCACCGCAAGAAACTAGTGATAAAAAAAGACCCGTTAATAACAGAATTTTAGTGGAAGGTAAAAACATGCTTGTCGTACCTAATTATATGATATGTGCAGTATATAAAACATTGTATTAAAAAAACTGAGACCTAAGTCGATTAAAACGGCTTAGCTTGACTGGACACCCAACTTAAGCCGCCCTATTTGTGTTACTCATGCTTGAACCTGGATTCTCTTAAATAAATATAAGATGTTGATTATTATAACAATGTATTATTTCTTAAGATGGGTGTCCGGTTTGCTCACTCAAAACGGAAGTGACATTCAATCCAATCTAATACGTCATGAGCTTCCTCTACCGTACTAAATTTCGGCGGCAACCACTGATATCTCCACTAACAGCGCTTCCCGAGCCATACTCGCTTCGACACAGGCGCGTGCAGGTGCGTAACCCTCTGGTACCCAAGCATCCCAAACCTCGTTCATCTCGGCAAAATATTGCATGTCTTTGATGTAAATGGTGGCCGATAAAATATGCTTCCTATTGCTACCCGCTTCTGCCAGAAGCTCATCGACTTTTTCCAACATGGTTGCCGTTTGTTCTTTTATCCCTCGCTCAGCGTCGTTACAAACCTGGCCACACAAATAAATTGTACCATTGTGTTTAACAATACGGCTCATGCGTTTTTTCGTTTCTATGCGTTCAATCAATTTCGACTCCTTTTTCATTTTCAACTAATATGGTGCTAAAATAAGTGCAACCTCATTACTATGAGCATTATTGCATACAGGCCTATTTTTATTCTCGCAAAAGATTCACAATAAACATAGCTGTCTCACAATATTCATATCATTTCAGACACTCGTCGAACTCGGAAAATAGGAGTATATTTCCAGGTATAAGCTATGTTTGTCTGATCTACACGATGCGCTATTTATTTTAGTTAATTGCACCGAACCCAAGAGAGGAAACCAGTGAATAGCCACAGAGTTGATTTCAATTATTTTTCTCAAGAACACCTGCTCAGCGCCGGTTGTTTCGATATGCAAAAAATCATGGGAGTTGTTGAGCAAACACTGCTTGACTTTGAACGGGGCAGCATCATGTTTCCGGAAAAGATTGTGCAGATTTTTGACCAACGCACTCAAGAGCGGATCAACTGCCTTCCCGCAACCATGCTGCAAGAGAAGATCTGCGGCATGAAGTGGGTGTCGGTCTTTCCGGAGAATCCACGTAAATATGATCTGCAAAGTCTATCGGCGATTTTTGTGCTGTCTGAGATTGAACGTGGCTTCCCCGTTGCTGTGATGGATGGTACGCTGGCCTCCAATATGCGCGTTGGCGCCGTTGGTGCCGTCGCCGCCAAATATCTCGCCAAAGAAAATTCAGAAACGATTGGTTTTATCGGTGCCGGTGAGCAAGCAAAAATGCACCTGCTAGCGATGAAGGTGGCGCGACCCAGCCTTAAAGTCTGTCGCGTGTCAGCACTGACGGCAACGGAAGAGCAGGAGTTCATAAATCAGCTTTCCCCCATTCTCACGGATATGGAATTTATCGCCGCAAACGGTCACGCCAAAACAGCGATGGATGACGCTGACATTCTCGTCACTGCAACCAGTGCCCAGGCACCTTTGTTGAAAGCGGAGTGGGTTAAGCCCGGTGCTTTTTACAGCCATATCGGTGGCTGGGAAGACGAGTACGCCGTTGTCACGCAAAGCGACAAAATTGTCTGTGATGACTGGAAGACCGTCATGCACCGCACCCAAACCTTAAGCCGCATGTACAAAGAGGGCTTAATCGGCAATCACGATCTTCATGCTGATCTACATGAACTGGTTTCGGGCCACAAAGCTGGCCGTGAATCGGACGACGAGCGCATCTATTTTAACGCGGTCGGTCTCTCCTATCTGGATGTGGCCATCGCCCACACCATGTACCAACAGGCTAAAGCCGCCGGTGTCGGTCAGTCTCTTGAACTGCAACACGAGATGATTTTTGAACATGCCGATATCGCCAGCAAGGTGCGCCTATAGTGTCTTCACTATTTCGTCGTTTGCAAGAGCCTGACATTCGTTGGGTTGAAATTGAGATTGATGGCCAGGCCACTCGCGCGCGCGAAGGTGAGTCAGTTGCCGCTGCAGTATTGGCCTCGGGTCTGCGCAGTTGCCGCACCACGCCAGTATCGGGATCACCACGCGCACCCTATTGTATGATGGGTGTCTGCTTTGAGTGCCTGATGGAAATTGACGGTGTCCCCAACCGCCAAGCCTGCCAAGTGGCGGTTCGCGAAGGCATGCGCATTCGCCAACAAATAGGTACTGGCGAGGGCTATTGTTAATGGAGCAGTATGCGTTAGTTATCATCGGCGGTGGCCCCGCCGGATTGGCCGCTGCTGCCACGGCTGCACAGAATAGTGTTGAATGTTTACTGATTGACGAGCAAGCAAGCCCCGGCGGCCAGATTTATCGCGCCACCAAAACCATTCCGCAACAGCGCGCCAAATTGCTTGGCCCCGACTATCAATACGGACGCAGGCTGGTCGAACAGTTCAACAACAGTGGCGCAGGTTATCTACCCAGCACGACTTTATGGAACCTTAATCGCCAACGTGAGATAGGCATTTTGCGCAACGGCCAAGCGGCCTTAATGCGTGCCAAACATGTCATCATTGCCAGCGGTGCAATGGAGCGCCCTGTCCCCTTTCCCGGCTGGACACTACCCGGCGTGATGACTGCTGGCGCCGGACAGATTTTATTGAAATCCTCCGGACTGGTACCCGATGAGGGTGTGGTGTTGGCCGGTACCGGACCTCTACTTTTACTGCTGGCTTGGCAGTATCAACAAGCGGGAGTCGCTATTCATGCGATCCTGGACATGGCATCGTCGGGCAATCTTTGGCATGCCCTGCCACATCTGCCGCGCGCGCTATTAGCGCATCATTACATTCTTAAAGGGCTGCGTTATCAATCGGAACTGAAGCGTGCCGGTGTGCCGTTTTATAAAGGTGTTTCCGATCTTCACGCCGTGGGTGGTGATGCATTACAGGCGGTGGAGTTTAAACAAGGCAACAACAAAAAACGCATCGAAACACCGTTATTACTCACCCACTTTGGCGTCATTCCCGACAGCCACCTCAGCCGTTGTGCCGGCTGTGAGCATTATTGGGATTCTTCTCAACTCTGTTGGCGTCCCGTTATTGATGAATGGGGTAACAGTTCTATTAACGGTATCACCATCATCGGTGATGGTGCGGGTATTGGTGGTGCTGTGGCTGCACGACATGCAGGTCGCTTGGCTGGTTTTGAAAGTGCGCACACTCTCGGAAAAATGAGTGCAACACAGCGCGATAAAGCTGCCAAAGAAGACAGTAAGTGGATGGCTGATGACCTGCATATACGACCTTTTCTTGAAAAACTTTTCCGACCATCGTCTGCGTTACTAAATGAACCGAAAGATGAAACACTCATCTGCCGTTGTGAGGAGATCAACGCCAGTACTATCCGTAGCGCCATTCGCGATGGTCATAAAGATGTCAATCAAGTTAAGTTTCTTACCCGTTGCGGCATGGGGCCATGTCAAGGCCGCCAGTGTGACAATTCGGTGAGTCAGTTGGTCGCCCATGAGCTTGGCACCGACACCGTGATTGCCGGTGGTTATCGCATACGCCCACCGGTTCGGCCGTTAACCATCGAACAACTTGCCGCGCTAAAATGCGGGGAGGCAGAGCAATGAATGCCGATGTCATCATTATCGGTGGTGGCCTCATGGGCCTCTCTACCGCACTACATCTGGCACACCGTGGTAGCAAGGCCATTGTACTGGAAAGACATAGCCCTGGCCGTCACGCCTCCGGTGTCAATGCCGGTGGCTTGCGCCAACTTAACCGCCACATTGCCGAAGTACCTCTCACCGTCGCTGCTGCAAAAATGTGGCAAAACATTGGGGAGTTGGTGGATAGTGATTGTGACGTTGTGCTCAAGGGTCAGATCAGAGTCGCTGAAACCGAAACCGAACTACAAAGTTTGCAGGCACGAGTGGATCAGTTACAAGCACAAGGTTTCAATCACGAAAAGATTATCGATCAGGCGACTCTCTATAAATTAGTCCCGCGACTGGTGAAAGGTTGCATTGGCGCGCTATACAACCCCAACGATGGTTCGGCCCGCCCCTTTCACGCCACCACTGCGTTTCGTAACAAAGCGCTGGCCCTCAATGTGCAAATTAAAACCGGCGTTGAGGTGCTCAGCATAGAACAGAGTCACGATGGCTGGCAAGTCGATAGCAATCAAGGGCCATTCAACGCACCCAAGATCGTAAACTGTGCCGGAGCATGGGCAAACCGTATCACCAGTGCACTCGGCGAAGATGTACCTCTTACTCCCAAAGCACCAATGCTAATGGTGACAGAGCGTTTGCCTCCGTTTATTGATCTGGTGGTTGGTGCAGTGGGCCACAAACTATCATTCAAACAGATGCAAAACGGCACGGTAATCATTGGAGGTGCATATTTTGCACGTCTGAATATTGAAAACGAACAGACCGAAATGGATTTCACTGAACTCAAAACCAGTGCACAAACAGTAACAAGCTTGTTTCCCCATATGGCAGGCGTGCGCATTGTTCGCACCTGGGCCGGCATCGAAGGATTTCTGCCCGACAACATACCAGTGATCGGCCCTAGTTCAACAGCCGATGGCGTATTTCATGCGTTTGGTTTTTCCGCTCACGGTTTTCAGTTATCGCCTGTGGTTGGCCGTATCATGTCCGAACTTATTCTCGATGGTAAAACTGATCTTCCCATCGCACCATTTGATATCCGACGCTTCAATAAAGGATAAAAGGATAAATGGAGATTCACTGATCAATTAAAATTCGCACCAATCCGGACACCCATCCTAATATTGACACCCAAACAGATCAAGTGTAACTTTCGTACTAGGAAAAATACAGGTTAAAGGAGTTAACCATGCCCAAACCCCGCTACGCTCAGTCTCTTTAGACGCCACCCCCTACTATCACTGTGTATCCCGTTGCGTCCGTCGTGCATTTTTATGCGGCACTGATAATTTCTCTGGCCAAACCTATGAACACCGCCGAGGCTGGATTGAAGACAAGCTACTCGAACTGGCGGATATCTTTGCCATTGATATCGCGGCCTATGCCATTATGTCTAACCACTACCATGTCATCTTACACATTGACAAACCACTGGCAGAAAGCTGGGATAAAAATCAAATCATTCAACGTTGGCATCAGCTGTTTACGGGCAATGCCCTCTCTCAACGTTATGTTCAAGGTGAATCACTGGGTCAGGCTGAATTAAAGGCACTTGATAACGATGTTACTATATGGCGAGACCGCTTGATGGATATCAGTTGGTTTATGCGTATATTAAATGAAGGGATTGCCCGACAAGCCAATACTGAGGACACCTGTACGGGGCGATTTTATAAGCTACATCCCTGTAGCTTACCAGCTTACGCTGTTCAAATTTGATCCCTTCAAATTTGTGGGAAGGACGCTTTAAATCCCAAGCTTTACTGGATGAGGCTGCACTTATGGCCTGTATGGCCTATGTCGATCTCAACCCCATTCGTGCCAAAATGGCCAACACACCGGAAACCTCTAATCACACCAGCATCAAACAACGAATCAACAAAGCGCAACAGGCCACACAGGCAAACCATAAAAGACAACAACCCAAAGCCCTTTTACCCTTTGCCGGTTATCCCAGAAACAACATGCCAAAAGGCCTGCCTTTTCGTTTAACCGATTACCTGGAACTAGTAGATTGGACAGGACGCATCTTACGAGAAGATAAACGGGGAGCCATTACTGCCACTGATTCTGGAGCAGCTTAACATGGACTCAAAACACTGGCTCTATCTGGCCAATCATTTTGAAAGTCCGTTTAAAGGGATGGTGGGTTCGGCTTATAAACTTAAGCAGGCTTGTCAGAAACTGGGCTATCAACGAACACCGGGGCTTCGAAGTTGTGAGACCTACTTTCCATAATTATTAATTTATTCATCGTTCAACCACATTCAACACCTCGTTGAGGTTTGCGGCTATTTTTCATTCCTACTTTATTCATTTCATCATATTGTTTTAAGATTTTTAGCTAATAACTTCCGACGTTCACTTGAAAATAAGTTTATCTGACGGAAAAACTATAAAAATGATATGTCTTTTTATTTCTTTAAGTCTTTCTTAAAGTGGCCGTCCTGTTTATCCCTTATTTCTCGTGCCTTTCTTAATAACAAAAATTCTGGGTCACTTACACCTTTCATTTCTTTCTCCAACGCCCGGTTGAAGAAACACTGCCAGACGCTGGGCGTTAATAAAAGTCTAACGCCATGCTCAGCGGCAATTTAAAGCGTGGTTTATAAAAACCATGACTTTATTGCCCCCAAAATCTTATCTAAATTTACAACAATGCTTACTACAACGTTAATAACTAAAGCCCATATAGCAATTTTAATTCCCTTTTTTCTGTAGTCAGATGCTTGAGATTGATAATAATTTGAAGCCATTCTTAAAGAGTTGCTATAACCTGATATTTTTGCCTGAGAAATACTCTCAAGCTCTTTAATATTCGATATATCCTCACACCTTCTAACAGCACTCCTTGCAGTATGTGATTTTGTATGAGATTCAATTAATCGACTAAAACCAATTGTTGGTGATACTAAATTTGTAAGAGCCATTAATTGAGTAGCTTGCCCCAAAGCTTCTTGATAGGCTTTATTGTTTTTACTTTTGACCAGCATTTTTGTTTCTTTATTTAATTCTTCAAATCGCTTTCCAGCTTCAGTCTCGGTATCTTCAATATATTTCCGCCATGATCTAGCAGCAGCTAAAATCGAAATTATTACAAAATGTGTTGTCTCAAGAACACCAACCCTAAAAGTATGTCTATCATGATCTCCTGCGTCAAATACACACCAAGCCCTTCTAGCAATATAAACAATACTTTTCCCCGGGTCGTAAATATTTCTACTATTTTTAGACAAATATTCGTCAGGTCTAGAAAAACTAGTTAAAAACTCAGGTGTGGTTCTTGCTGATGCGATAACAAACCTCTGAATAGAAGTTTTCAAATGATCAAGTTTATGGTGTTCAATACCCTTAAACTTAAAAAGTATACCGATATATGGCCTAGACCTTCTTTTGTCATCATATTTTAGATCTGGAAGTGGTACGTGCTCATCCGTATTAAGGTCATACCTAGTTACATTTTTTCCGTTAAGCAATTCGGGGAAATAAGATTCTATATTCGGAATAAACTCTTGCACCTTCATTACTAAATTCCCAGGTGCATGACTTGGACCAGAAACGTCTCGATTAATAAGCTCCAAATTATTTATTAGCTTAATTGCTTCTAACGAAGATATATTAGACTCATTAACAATACGTATTGTTAATGCCAAATACCCACTTTTCAAAATAGAACATTCAACTGCACCTATTGACTCTATAGAGTCTGGCTTGTCATAGAATTTAAACTTATACGATGGAGCACTGTTCTCCTCGCTTGCCTTCACCTCAAAATAAATATTTCCTTTGAAAAGTATCTCAGGATCTAAATGAAAATGACTAAGTTCCATTTTCTCTATAAAGCTGTTACTAAAATACCCAGCTTCTTCACCGTTTTCCCAACCGTTACGTTGAACAAATGCTGAACATGCCGCCCCTCCTTCAACTTGACCATTTACACACAAAGAATACCCAAGAAAATAAAAGTATGTAAAACGTATCTCCAAATCATTTTTAGCTATAGAAAACTGAGAATTTAGCTCATCCATACCTTTATTTCTCCTTTCTGAATGGGCGCGGCCGAAGGCTAACGATGTGATAACGTGCCACCATGAGCGGAGGCCTGTAGTTTAGGCCGTAGCTCATGGTGGTCACGGTATATAGTGGTCTAATAAAGTTGGAAGGTATTATAGCTTACTAAACCTAAAAACTAGTGGAGTACTTATGACGAAGACACGAAAAGCGAGAGTCAGTTTCAGCCCTGAACAGAAATTGGACTATGCAAAATTAATGGTAGAAGAAGGCTACAGCACTCAACAAATAATGGACATATC
>JAFLJQ010000201.1 GCA_022712915.1 Gammaproteobacteria bacterium
CTCAGTACTTTTTGTATGAATAGCATCCATACCCAACCCAAATCGAATATCTTTCGTATCACGAAAGTAGGTCTCAATACTCCAACGTTTGCCATAATATTTCATCAACTCAGCGGAGCTTATATTTTCGTTGCTCGCCGCTATACACCATGACTCTTTCATCTCTTTGGCTTGTACGCAAACAATGGTGGGTACGGGGAATTCTTTTGCCGTTAACTTAGCATGACGCAATGTCTTGGCACGGCCACCTTTGTCAACCCATTGTGCGGCTGTGCGTTGTGTGCCACTGGCTGAACTCACCTTTACATTGCCGCGAAGCCGAATGATGTAGCCAAATCCCCATTCATCTCTAAGCACCTTAAAGAGTGCTGTATCCATGAATCCCCTGTCAGCCACTATGGTGACTTCAACACCTTTTGGTAGCGTCTCATGCAGGCGTGAAAGAACGTTGTCCTCAAATTCGTTACGATTATTCTTAAGCTTAGATTTGAGTACAGTAAGCCATACCAACGGGATCGCCCGCCCGTGCTCGGTTAAGAGATTCAATGCAATAGTGGTGTGTCCATCTCGGTCAAAATCGGTCCAATCCATCGCCACCATGATTTGTTTTCGTGTATTGACCAGATGAGGAACCCAATAATGGAAATACTCCCAAACATCTACTTTGTCATTTCCCACCAGGCGATCCACTTGCTTTACGGCATGTTTTGTCGTTGTGCCACATACATGGGACAACCCCAGGCCTATTGCCGATATCGCCAGTGAGCCACTGGCAATGACTCCCGTTGTTGCTCCAGCTAGTGAGGTAATTCGTTTGGCATGAATGTCACCATCAAATACTTCCTCTACAAATTTTCTAACATCCTTATGTTCAAAGCCCTTACGAAAGCGTTGTTTCATTTTTCTTATCTGGTTCTATAATGCGGGGAGGCTATTTTCCAACATTTTTGCCGGTTAATGGATCAATTCTTTCTATAGGGCGATCAAGAAAATGAGGGGATCCTTAAGGTGTCATGGATGATTTTTTGCTGATGTGGTTAGCATGTGCCCCTATTTGATTTTGATTGCTTTCATTAAGCACATCACGGACATTCTTTTGGGTGGCATTGGGTTGAATTATTCTTATGACAGGGCGTTTTGCTGCAAGCAGGAAAAATGGGGTACTCACATATCGGATCAGAATGTCTTGTTTGCGCATTTCATTTATCGATTAAATCACAATGCTGCTGGTTCATATTTATGTCTTGTTCAAAGGGCAGGGTGGCAATGCACTTAAGTGCATAAGTCCACCCTACTGATTGCATTTATTAGTCTTAAGGGCACCTCTATAAATAGTGCATTTATAGAAGTGCCCTTAATGTTACGCGGCATTCCTCGACGTGTTGGCCATATACGCTTCCAACTCTTCCGAACCACCAATGTGCTCACCGTTGATAAACACCTGTGGCACTGTCGACATGCCTGAAATGGCGCGGATGGTGGCTTCGGTGTAACCATGGTTCAGTATCAGTTCCTCAAACTGGATACCGGCATCACGCAACAACCCCTTGGCACGGACACAATATTCACAACCTTCACGAGTGAAGACCGTGACATCCAGCGGTTTGGCCGCATTTGGAGCAATGTGTGCCAGCATAGTGTCCGCATCGGAAGCTTCAAATGGGTCACCGGGTACATCAGGCTCGATGAACATTTTTTCGATGACACCATCTTTCACCAGCATGGAATAACGCCAGGATCGATCACCAAAGCCAAGCTCGTTCTTGGGCACCAACATACCCATGCCGCGGCTGAAGTCGCCGTTGCCGTCGGGCAGGAAGGTAACATTGAAGGCCTTCTGCTCGTTGCGCCATTCATTCATGACAAAGGCATCATTGACGGAGATACAAATCACTTCATCCACGCCGTGTTGTTTGAATATTGTCGTTAATTGGTTGTAACGCGGCACATGGGTGGATGAACATGTCGGTGTAAAGGCTCCCGGCAGTGAGAAGACCACCACGGTCTTGCCCCGAAACATTTCATCACTTGTTACATCAACCCACTCGTGATCACGGCGGGTACGGAATATTACCTGGGGTACATTTTGGCCTTCACGATTCTCTAACATTTTTTTTCTCCTATTAATTGATAGTGATATTTATGTTTGTGGTACAAATGGGTGGCTAGCCTCAGGGCTAGCTTTTTGCTTGCGATTCCATATCTGCTCATGAAAGTAGTAGGCAACGGTGTTAACCGCAGGTTCGACCAGCGCAATCGTTCCGCCTACCACCAAACTGCCCGTCATTAAATAACCGACGCTAAAGGCCACGGTGAAATGCACAGCCGCGAAACTCATTGTCTTTGTCATGGTGGTTGCCTCCTTCATGCCAGATTAATGCTGGCTTCGGGGAGTATTATCGGTATTAGCGTGTGATTGTTAAAATCGTTTGATTCTACTGTAGCGATAGAAAAAACAAATCATTCTCCACCAATGCGATCAAGCCGCCAAGTAAAACAATTACTTAAGGTTCTTCTAAAAATTCAATTAAGCAGGTGATGGCAAGGCAAAAATAAGTGACAAAATCATCAGGAATGATTTTGGACATGCAATAGCATGGCCCCAAAGGGGCTCATCATAGGGATGTGGTGAGCAAAAAGTGCCGTTTTGTCCATGGATGGCCTTGTTTTGTGAAGCCCATGGACGGGAGTGAATCATCCCCATATAAATGGACATATTGAGCCTGTTTTTAACGCAGCCAACGTTGTTTCAGTGGATTTTTAGATGTGCCCTAAAGCGGTGTGACGGTGTTGGGTAGATGCTCTCGCACTACTTGGGCAAAGGCCTCCAGGGCCTGGCGGCGGGGATAGCTATGGCGGAAGACCAGTGATACCTGCCGGAAGGCATCGGGCAGCTCCAGTTTGCGGGTAATGATGCCGCTGCCGATGGCCCAGCTACCCCGAATGGCGAGGGCGGGTACCAGGGTTGAGCCAAAACCGGCCCCGACCAGTTGCAATAGTGTTTCCAGACTGGCTGCCCTGAGGTCGGCCATCTCGCCTTGTACCTTGCGGTCTTTCAGGTGGCAAACTTCCATGGCCTGCTTGGCCAGACAGTGGCCTTCTGACAGTAGCAGTAATTCGGTGTTTTCCAGATCGGCCTGGGTGATCTCGTCCTGGTTGTAAAAAGGATGCTTACGGGGGTGGGCCAGCCAAAAGGGTTCATCGAACAGGGGCATGGCTTCCAGGTCGTGTTCTTCAACCGGGGTCGCCAGCAGGGCAGCATCGATTTCGTGGTTGCGCAGGCGGGTGAGCAGGATATCGGTCATCTCTTCCGATAGCACTAGCCTCAATTGCGGATGTTCGGTCTTCAAGGGCATCAGGATCAGCGGCATTAGATAGGGGCTGAGGGTGGGAATGGCCCCAATGCGCAGTGGCCCAGCCAGCGGATCTTGATGGGCAAGTGCCAACTGACGAATGGCATCGGCCTGTTCCATGATCTGCCGGGCATGAACCAGGATGGCTTCACCAATAGGCGTGATCTCCACCGAGCGGTTGGTACGTTCGAAAATGGTGATGGCTAGGTCTTGTTCCAATTTTTTGATCTGGCCGCTGAGAGTCGGCTGGCTAACAAAACAGCGTTCGGCGGCTTTACCGAAGTGGTGGGTTTCGGCAACGGCGATGATGTATTGCAGGTCTCTTAAATTCATTTTACTGATTGGGACTGCCAATTAAAAAAATACAAACAAGAGGTTATCGATATTAATAGCATATCCATTTTTTGGGCAGGATGCCACCGGTGGGTAGTTCATCGATGTGGGCGGCGTTATACACCCGGTTTTTTCATACTTAATACTTACCCGAACACCCAGCTTAAACAACCTGATTTATTGGGGATGGACTTGAGCCTGGATTATTTTAAACAAATACAACATATAGATGGGTATGGAATTATGCGATTTCTTAAAATGGGTGTCCAGGCAAGCTAATTCCTAGGGGTGTGAGAGAGGCCTTGGGCATATCACCTGAAACAGAAATTGATTTTGTCGAAGATAGTGGTCGGTTCTATATCGTAAAAACTAATGAACCTAGCGCGGTGGGTAAGTTTAGTAAACTCCGTGGGATAGCC
>JAFLJQ010000193.1 GCA_022712915.1 Gammaproteobacteria bacterium
TTTGAATCGTAAAGTAAATTTGGTCACCAGAAAAGCGTATGGGTTTAGACACTATGAAACGCTGGAGATAGCACTATTTCATACGATCGGGAAGCTTCCTGAGCCGGAATCAACCCACAGATTTTTCTGAAGAGCCATAAAGATAAACAAGCCCCCGTCCACCTTTCTCGGGTTAAAATTTAACCACAATCCATTCCAATGACTTGGGTACGCAGTTATGCGTGATTTTGCGGGGGTCCTTCAGTCTCTGACCCCAATGCCGGCTAACAAAGCTCTAGCCTCTCTTCGAGCTCCTTTTCCTTTTCCTTTTCCTTTTTAGCTATTGTTAACAATTGTCTGCTGTGCAGGGAAAGTGCAATACCGCCAACAGCTTTAGGGCTTCTCACTTGATATCCCTCAGATACAAATGCAACAGAAACATCTGCACTACCAGCAAGCATATAATCTTCGACACCTTCGTCTTCATTTATTTCATCAGTTCCCTTGTTCATTTTAGCTACTCACTGTAATAGTTAATCAACTGGCTCTAATTCATAGCGTCGTTCATTTGTTCTTAAGATTCTAACTCTTCTACTGTTTTCTTCGCAATCCTTTGCCAAAGTATTTTCCATATTGCTAACTGCCATAGTCATTATAGCCAAATGATTTGAGGCAAGTTGCATAATTTTATAGATAAAATCAGTCTTATCATCAGAAAAAATATTTTTTTTGCTTTCGTTTTTACAATCTAGTGACAAAAACCCATATATAAAAGGTTTCTTATGTAAATCAACATCGCCAAGATTTGCCGTCCAAACTGGTGTAATAAGTTTGGCGTTGTATCTTTTTTTCCATGATGAAGATGGATTTATGTATGCTCCTCGTTTCTCATCATCTAATAAATTATTAGATAAAAACACTTTAGGTTCGTCGTTGCACTGAACCTTAGATTGGTCTTTTAGCAAAGCATATGCAGCTGCATAATCAGCTATCGAATATTTACTAGGTCTGTCATCATCTTCAATTTTGAATTTTTCAGAATCATACCAAGTATTCATATCCCACACAGAATTGTATATCACACCATCTCTAATGTTTTTACCGTCATGATTGTTCCCACCTACATCTAATGGGATTTGAATTAATTTATAGACTACTCGTATATTTTCTTTAATGTGAAATTTATATGAAATGTAATTTTCTACTGCTTCCCTTATTCTTTTGTTAAGCTCTCCTGCAAAGTTACAAATATATTTGTCTAGTTTTTTGTCAATCATCCCTTTTACACGAGGGAAGTAGTCTTTAGTTTCAGCTGCACGAAGTTTATTTTGGCGAGCTTTTGTGTGCTGTTGAATGTCATGTAAAACAACATTTAGCTGTTTGGTGGCAAAGGCGGTAAAATCCGCCATATCATCAAAGCATTTGACTTGATTTCTGTGCTTTAAATTAAACCTGTATGATATGAATATAACTATTCCTAACGGCACTGTTACCGCGATTGAAAATATATTTTCTTTAAGTAAGGTGATTTGATGGTGAAATGATTTAGTCCAATCACCTGACATGACTATTGGCTCTATTGTTATTAGCGCAGCAATAATACTTAAGACAAGACCTACGAATGTTATTATTGTGATGATTTTAGTTTTAGTCACTGAATACGTCCCTATAATATTTATAAATAAGATGCCAATCCCCCGTATTTCTTGCTGAATTTAAATATAGGAAAAGCTTACGTCTTATTCAAGGTAGTATAAAGCCAGCTTGGGTCTGTTTTGATTTAGCGATTTTCCTTTGTCTGTTTTCTTTTCTTAAATTCCTTTCGGTCTACTTCTGTCCTGGGTTCACCATTTTTACAATAATCATTATTCGGGCAATAGTTGCAATGCCCTGTATCACCACACGTATAAGTGCCTCTGTCTGATGGGCAGCTATGCCAACGATGACAGCCGGAACGGTGAGCATTTGCGGATTGTGCGAATGACAAACAAAGGAACATAGAAATAATGAGTAACGATATTTTTATATAATCCACCTCTGTAAATCATTAACACCATTCCCTTACAAAAAAAGGAACATAGTAATTTTTAATTAACACCTCGATGATAATCCATATACAATCTTAAAATCTCTTTATTTTGGGGATGATCACCGATAAATACGACATATAAATATGTCCTAATATTCTTACTGTCTTTTTTAGGTGTCACCAAAAACTTAGTCGGACACCCACAATAAAAATTTATTAAATATACACTAATTACAACAGGTTAGTGATGGATTCTATTTTTTAGAGTGAGTTTAAGGTGGGTATCCGGTTAATTGCCCTGGCCGAATAGGCTCTATATAATAGCGTTTAGGATTATAAATACAAAAGGGGGAAAACGGGGCCAGATAACAATTATTTCTAATATAAGCCACCTTGAAGATTAGCGTTAAGTGACCATGATTAAATCGTTCTGTATAAATGAGTATGAATTAGTAGCATGAAAATTGACCCAATTATAAATCCCCTGGATAAGCTTCCAGAGATCCTAAAAAATGATTTAGATCAAAATCTATGCACTTGTAATGATGTTCTAAAAATGGATATTATTAACGCCATTGCAAATGGCGCTAGAACAGTAGAAGACGTTAAAAATAAAACCTATGCAACAAATGGAATTGGCTGTTGTACTCGGCAAGTCGAGC
Source organism: Gammaproteobacteria bacterium (assembly GCA_022712915.1). Taxonomy (GTDB): domain Bacteria; phylum Pseudomonadota; class Gammaproteobacteria; order UBA6429; family Thiohalophilaceae; genus JAHEDB01. Next base: position 2,671 of record JAFLJQ010000193.1, read on the forward strand.
GGTTAATAGAGTGTCTTTGCTCAGAATAAAAAATTAACAAGTGTAGTGGTCAAGTTTTATTGGAAAGAATTTAAGCCGCATTTTTCAATTCCATTTTTTTCTGGTTAGGTGTTAAATATCCAAGGGTAGAATGCAATCGCTTGTAATTATAAAAACGAATATATTTCTCTACAGCATCCA